>JADFRV010000013.1 GCA_022561095.1 Chloroflexota bacterium
AAAGATGGGAGGGCGGGGTCGCACAGGGGCCGCTCTGCCTCTGTTACCAGAGCTACGCCGACTTCATGGATTTCGCCGAGGGCTTGCGGGGTAGGCAACAGGCTCAACAAAAGCCCGCCGGGTCCTGAGAGAACGCGCTCCTACCTATTCATCGCGGCGTGTGGCGAGAGGCTCGTATGTTGCAGAACGGAGGATGAAGAGTTGAGAGCGACGGAGGTGTTGACGGAGGAGCACCGGACAATTGAGCGGATGCTGGCCGTGCTTGAGGTGGCCGCTCAGCAGTTGCGGGCCAGTGAGCGTGTCCCGGCGGGGCTCTTCCGTGAGGCAGTCGACTTTGTGCGGAACTTTGCGGACAAGTGCCACCACGGCAAGGAGGAGGCTAACCTTTTCCCTCGCCTCGAGGAGCGAGGCGTGTCAAAGGAAGGAGGCCCGCTAGGGGTCATGTTGCACGAGCATAACGTGGGTCGGGAGTACATCGGGGCGATAGACGGCGCGATCGGGGCCTACGAGGAGGGCGACGAGGCGGCGGCACGCGTCATAGAGGAGAACGTGCGCGGGTATATACACCTGCTGCGACACCACATCTGGAAGGAAGAAAACGTCCTGTTCCCGATGGCCGATGAGGTGCTCAGCGTGGGGGATCAGCGGGAGCTGGAGGAGCGGTTCGAGCAGGTGGAGGCGGAGGTAATGGGCCCCGGGGTCCACGAGCGATATCATGACCTGCTGGACCGTGCCGAGAGGGACATTGGGCTGACATAGGACGGCATGTCTCTGTCTGCCGGTTCTCTGGAGCCTACGGCTATGTCTTGAGGTAGGAGCGGGTCGAGAGAAACGCTCATTCGAGATGCACGACAACGGCGCCCTCGGAAAGCCGAGCTGAAGAGAATTCTCGGCGTCTGGCCCCGCGTGCGTCGGTATGAAGACACTACTTCTTGCCAGACGGCGCTGAAGTTCTGGTCGGACAGACGTACTCTCGGGAACGCAGGCTCAGGCCGGGGGCGCACGGAGGACAGAAGCGGGAGGAACACCTTTCGATGCCCCTCCCGGCTGTATCAGAGAGAACCAGGCTACTCTTCGATTACGATCTTTCCCACCATGCCAGCCTCCCGGTGGCCAGGGACGGAGCAGTAGAACTCATACTCGCCCGCCTCAGTCGCCTCAAAGACCAGCTCCCCGTAGTCATTCGCTTCCGCCGCGATGTGGAGGGGCTGGAGGCTGACCTGCGCCTCGGGGTCCATTTCGTGGTCGTCATCGTCAGCCGCCATAGCGTCATGGTCACCGTGGCTGGCGCCGCTCGCCTCCATGACGATAAACTCATCCTCGTCAGTGGTGTAGTCATGGAGAACCGGGTCGTGGTTCTCCAGTCGCAGCCGTATCGTCTCCCCGACCTTGACGGTGACCGTCTCAGGCACGAACCTGAAATCCTCTGTACGCATGGTGATTACGCGTTCCTCGCCCGCGGGGTCCATGAACATCTCGGCGTCCGCGTGCTCGTTGGCGTCATCGTGGTCATCCACGCCGTCGATGTGCTCGACCACCTGATCGGTTCCCCTGCCCTCGACGGCGCCGTCGCTGCCGCCGAAGGAGGTGGGACCCCAGATGAGCACCCCCAGGCCCACCGCCAGCAGGCCAACTGCGGTAACCCACAGGACTTTCGTTATATCAATCCTCATGTTGCACCTCTTTCCATGTTTTCTTCCTGTCTCCATTGTTCCCCCAACGGCCCCTACCCTTGATCCAGGCGATGGCGTAGCGAGACTAAGCAAAATCGCTTAGAGGCGGTCGCCCAAGGAAGGAGGCTGATAGAATTAGGCTGTGGGAATGGATGCGGGCAAACTAATAAGGATCGTCATCGCTGATGACCACGCCCTGGTACGCGAGGGGACGCGGCAGATTCTGGAGGACCATCCGGGCCTTGTGGTGGCGGGGGAGGCCCAGGACGGCGAGGAGGCGGTTGCGATAGTCTCGCGCCTGCAGCCGGACGTGGTGCTGATGGACATCTCTATGCCTAAGATGAACGGAATCGAGGCCACCCGCCTCATAAAGAAAGAATCGCCATCAACCAGCGTCCTCATCCTAACCGCCTACGACGATGATCAGTACATCTTCGCTCTTCTGGACGCCGGCGCGGCGGGGTACCTGCTCAAGAACGTGCGCGGCGAGGAGCTGGCGCAGGCGGTGCGGGCGGTGGCCGAGGGCGAATCCGTGCTCCACCCCGCCATCGCCGCCAAGGTGTTCAAGCGCTACACTGATTCCGGCCGGGCCACCGCTCCAGAGGAGGTGGAGCCCCTGACCGAGCGGGAGTTCGAGGTGCTGGCCATGGCGGCAAGGGGGCTCAGCAACAAGATGATCGCCCGCGAGCTCAGCCTGAGCGATCGCACAGTCCAGGTGCACCTCAGCAACATCTTCGGCAAGCTGGGTGTCGCCTCCCGGACGGAGGCGGTGATCACCGCCCTCCGGCGCGGCTTGCTGCGGCTAGAGGAGATATCGTGAGGGACGTCCAGTCTCCCGCAGCCGCCCAGGAGTGGCCCTGGCGCCAGGGGCCATCGGCAGTGCTGGCCAGCCTCCGCCGCCGCTGGTATGAAGCCCGCTTCTGGCTCATCCAGGCGATGATCCTGACGGTCACCGTCGTCCACTATACGGTGGAAGCTTTCCCCGTCGATGACTCCATCTCCACCGTCCACCACATCCCGGTGATCCTCTACCTGATCCCCGTGGTCTACGCCAGCCTTCACTACGGCTGGGAAGGCGGGGTGCTGACGGCGCTGTGGGCCGGCCTGCTGACCGTGCCCAGCATGGCGATATCGCATAGGTCGGACTACCACTGGGTGGGCGAGCTGGGCCAGGTAGCTGTTACGCTGCTGGTGGGCGCCGTGCTGGCCTGGCGGGTCAAGCTGGAGGCGGAGCAGCGGCAGCGGGCGGAACGCAGCAGCGCCGAACTGGCCATCTCTGAGGAGAAGTACCGCAGCATCTACGAGAACGCGGGGGATCCCATACTGGTGTGCGACAGCCGCGGCCGTATCGCCGCCGCCAACGAGGCGGCGGCCCTGATGTCCGGCTATCCCGCCACCGAACTGCCTGGGATGCTGGCGGAGCGCCTGTTCGGTCTAGAAGGGTGGCGACTCCTGGTAAATCCCGCCGAGCAGGAGCCCCACGACCGCCTTCGGTTAGTGCTCACCAGGCAGGACGGCTCGACGGCGCTGGTGGACGCCACACGCACGGCGCTGGCGGGCGACGGTGAGGGGTCTGCTGTGCAGGCGATCCTGCGCGACGTCACCGAGGAGGAGCGCCGTCACGAGGAGATGCGCACCTACGTTCGTGAGGTGACGCGGGCCCAGGAGGAGGAGCGCACGCGTATCGCCCGTGAACTGCACGACGATACCGCCCAGTCGCTGGTCCTCCTCTGTCGCGGTCTGGACGCCATCTCCAGAGAAGTCAGCCCAAGCGAGAAGCTGGACGAGATGCGCAGCCTGGCCGAGTCCGCACTGGAGGGCGTGCGGCGGTTCAGCCGCGACCTTCGACCGTCAATTCTGGATGACCTAGGGCTGCTGCCCGCCATCGAATGGGTGGCCGCCGAGATGACCCGCAGGGGCGCGGCCAGCGCCTCGGTCAAAGTGGAGGGGACCCCCCGCCGGCTGTCGGCCGAATCAGAGCTGGTGCTGTTCAGGATCGCCCAGGAGGCGCTGCGCAACGTCGAGAAGCACGCTGGCCCGTGCTCCGTCAGCGTTGAGGTGAGCTTCGGCTCGGAGGACGCGACCCTGTCCGTCACCGATAACGGCCAGGGGTTTGAGCTGCCAGAGGCGGGCCAGCTGGCCCAGTTGGGGAAGCTCGGCCTCCTGGGGATGCAAGAGCGCGCCCAGCTCCTGGGTGCGGAGTTCACCATCCAGTCGCGCCCGGGCCAGGGCACCAGCGTGCGGGTGAGGCTGCCCACCAAGGGCTAGAGCGCCGCGTGGCTCAAATCCCGTTTGCATTCGCTCCTACGAGCGCCGCGTCGCTTGGACTCGCTGAGGGACTGGCACCAGACTCTTGACTTCTGCTCACCGGCGAGCGATGAATGACATCGGGCTGGCCGTTGCTGCCGTCGGGGTCAGGTCTTGCCAGCCTCCGTATAGCACCGGGGTAGCCGCGACCGTCCAGAGGCCTCATTTCACCCTGTTATTACCCCGGTTTCACCCCGACTTTTGAATCTGGCGGCTTAGCAATTATGCCCGACCAGGGTTCTTCCCAAGCAGAGGGCCACGGGTTCGATCCCCGTCCCCCGTTCCAATATTAGAAGAGGGGTCATCGAGATGGTCGTCGCATGACGGCCATCTGCTTTCTAGGCAGAGGGTCGTGGGCTAGTCTCGGCACCTGAGACGTCGACCGCCTTCGGGAGCATTGACACGTCCACACGAAGGGGCTAGGCTGTGGGGGCTCAAAACTCATCCGCATCATGCTGGTTGACTATCATCTACCGTTCGAGGCAATCTGAGGGCGGACCACCATATCATAATCAACGAGCGGCACCTTCGGCTCGTCCCGAAGGAGTACGCAGCCCACTACAATAAGGGGCGGCCGCACCGCTCACTCGACTTGGGGGCGCTGTACGGCACTTGGGCTGGATAGCGACCACAGGCAAAGGGGTATTCACTGGAGAGCTTGCGATGATACGGGCCATCATGTTCGACCTGGACGGTGTTGTGGTGCAGTCAGAGAAGCTGAAGGCCCAGGCGTACGCCATGGCGGTCCAGCGCCTGCGGGGGCTCGCGGAGCCCGACCCGCGGGCGATCGAGGCATACCGAACTATCGTGGGGGCCAGCAGGGAGGTGGCGGCCCAGTTCGTGGTAGATCAGCTAGGGCTGGAGCCGGACCTCGCGCCCCTGATGGAGAAGTATGGAGTCAGCCAGCCGTGGCAGGCGCTCACCGAAATTCGGACGGCTATATACAACGATATGGTGGCCGACCCTCAGGTGCTCCGAGATAACCAGTGGCCGCACACCGTCGGCCTGCTGCGCCTTGCCAAAGAGAGCGGCTGCCTGACCGGGCTGGCGACCAGTTCATTGCGCGATATGACGCTCCACGCCCTGCGTGCCTTGGATCTTGAGCGGTCGCTGGATCTAGTGCTGACCCGCGAGGACGTGGAGAAACCCAAGCCGGACCCGGAGATATATCTGCTAGCGGCTCAAAGGTTCGAGCTACCACCGGAGGAGATGCTGGTGGTGGAGGACTCTCCCAACGGTGTGCGGGCGGCCGTTGCCGCCGGCATGAACGTTATCGCTTTCGCCACGCCCTTCACCGTCAAAGGGCTCCATGAGAGCAAGGTGCTGGACCACAAGTGGATTCTCCATGAGTCGGACAAGCTACTGGACATGGCTCAGCGGGTGATCCGGGAGCACGAGCGGAACGTACACGGTGAGAAGGACCCGCAGCAGACGCGGCTGGGAGTCCCACCCGCCACCGAGGAGGACCGAGCTGATGCTGGTTAACCCGCTCGAGTACCTGAGAGCGGGCCGCGCGGACGGCTGGGCGGTCGGGGGGTTCAACGTCTACAACCTGGAGTCCGCTCGCGCCGTCGTCGCCGCGGCGACGAACCTGAGAGCGCCGGTCATGGTGCAGACCTCGGAAGGCGCCGTAAAGCATGCCGGCTTCGGCAACATCGCTTCCATCGTGCGCCGCCTCGCCGATGAGGCGTCGGTCCCGGTCGCTCTTCATATGGACCACGGCAAGAGCATCGAGGTAGCGAGGGAGGCGGTGGGGGCCGGATACACCTCGGTGATGATCGACACGTCGCGGCTGCCGCTGGCGGAGAACATCGCCGCCACGCGGGAGATCGTAGAGTACGCTCACGACAGCGACGTCCAGGTGGAAGCGGAGATCGGCAAGCTCGCCGGCATCGAGGACCTGGGCGAGGTGCCGGCGGAAGCCACCTTCACGGTGCCGGAGGAGGCGGTGCGGTTCGTCGCCGAGACGGGCGTCGACTCGCTAACGATCACCATCGGAACCTCGCACGGCGCTTTCAAGTTCAAGGGCGAACCGCGGCTCGATTTCGACCGTCTGGCCGCCATCGCTAAACTCATCGACAATCCGATCGTGCTTCACGGCGCCTCGGCGGTCCGCGAGGAGGACGTGGCGTTCGCCGAACGGTACGGCGCCCGGCTGCCGAAGGCCACAGGCATCCCGGAGGAGTTCATCAAGCGCGCCATCTCACTGGGCGTGGCGAAGATCAACACCGATTCCGACCTGAGGCTGGCCGCTCTGGGCCGGATGCGTCAGGTCCTGACGGAGCGGCCGGATATTTTTAACCTCTACCAGCTGATGGGCGAGGTTGAAGGCGCTGTAAGGGAGACAGTTGAGGCGCGCATCCGCCTGTTCGGCAGCGAGGGTAAGGCGGTGTAGGATTGGTTGATATCAGATCCTGCGAACGGGCCGGATCTTGTCAAATAAGTTGACGAGGGAGGACGTATGGCAACCAAGATCACCAGAGACGACGTCCAAAGGATGCTCAACGAGGGAGCGCAGCTTGTCGATCCGCTCCCGGAGGCTGAGTACGCCGAAGAACATATCACAGGCGCCATCAACCTCCCGCTCAAGAAGCTCAACCGGGAGACCACCGCGCAACTGCGGCAGGGCCAGCCCGTAATCGTTTACTGTTACGATCTTGAGTGAGACATCAGCCCTAGGGCCGCGTCGCGGCTCGAGAACCTTGGTTTCGCCGACGTATACGATTACTTCCCGGGCAAGGCGGACTGGGCGGTCAACGGGCTGCCGATGGAGGGTCGGACCGCGGGACGGCGTCGCGCCATCCACGTCGCTCGCAAGGACATCCCCACCTGCGGTGCCGCTGAGCAGCTCGGAGACGTTCGCGATCGGGTGCGGGCGGCGGGCCATGGCCAGTGCATCGTCGTGAACGGTGAGGGCGTGGTGTTTGGCCGTCTCCGCCGGAAGGCCTGGGAGAACGACCCCAATGCGGCCGTCGAAGACGTCATGGAGCTTGGTCCCGCCACAATCAGGCCGGACGCCTTCCTGCATGAGATCGTTGGGCGCCTCGAGACGCGCAAGATCGGGAGCATACTCGTCACGTCATACGGGTCGCACGAGGGCGGCCGGCTCCTCGGGGTCCTGTTTCGCGAGGACGTCGAGCGGGTCCTGGCCGAACACGACGGAGGAGCGAAATGACGGACGAAGCCGACCTTGAGCTTAGACCAGACGTTAGGGTGCACGCCCACGGCGAGGGGACCGTGCATGCGCACCCGTCGGATGATCTCGAGCAGCTCTGCATCAACACGATACGCACGCTGGCGATGGACGCCGTGCAGCAGGCCAACTCCGGACACCCCGGCACGCCGATGGGGCTAGCACCGCTCGCCTACGTGCTGTGGACCCGGTATCTGAAGCACAATCCAAGGGATCCCTCCTGGCCCAATCGCGACCGCTTCGTCCTGTCGGTCGGGCACGCCTCGATGCTGCTCTACGCGCTCCTGCACCTGACCGGCTACGACCTGAGCCTGGACGAGCTGAAGCGCTTCCGGCAGTGGGGCTCCTTGACGCCGGGCCATCCGGAATACGGCCACACGCCGGGGGTGGAGGTGACGACGGGCCCCTTGGGCCAGGGCATCTCCAACGCCGTGGGCCTCGCCATAGCGGAGCGGATGCTTGCGGAGCGGTTCAACCGGGCCGGCCACAACATCGTAGACCACTACACCTACGTGATCGCCGGCGACGGCGACCTGATGGAGGGCGTGTCGGCGGAGGCGTGCTCGCTGGCGGGGAACCTGCACCTGGGCAAGCTCATCGTCTTCTACGACGACAACCACATCACGATCGAGGGCTCCACCGACCTCGCGTTCTGCGAGAGCGTAGCCGACCGCTTCCGGGCCTACGGCTGGCACGTCCTCCGGATCGAGGACGGGAACGACCTGACGGAGATCGACAGGGTGATCGATGAGGCCCGCACCGGCGGAGAGCACCCGACGCTAGTGGTGATCAGAACCCACATAGCGTACGGCTCGCCCAACAAGCAGGACACGGCGGCGGCGCACGGCGCGCCCTTGGGCGAGGAGGAGGTGCTGGCCACCAAGCGAAATCTCGGCTGGCCGTACGATGAGCCGTTCACGGTGCCGGAGGAGGCGCTGGCGGTGTTCCGTCGTGCGCTGGAAGCGGGAGACGAGGCCCAGCGGGAGTGGAACGGTACGCTGTCCGCATACGCCAGCGACGACCATGAGCCAGCGGCGGAGTTCCAGAGAACGCTGGCCGGGAAGCTGCCGGACGGCTGGCAGCGCGCCCTGCCGAAGTTCGAGGTGGGTGGGCAGATGGCGACCCGCGCCGCCTCGGGGGCGGTGCTCAACGCCATCGCCGAGAGCGTGCCGGAGCTGGTGGGCGGCTCCGCCGACCTCGCACCCTCCACGGACACCTACCTCAAGGGCTACGGGGACATCGCCTGCGAAGAGTTCGCGGGGCGAAACTTCCACTTCGGCGTGCGGGAGCACGCCATGGGCTCAGTGCTGAACGGTATTACCCTCCATGGTGGCTTCCGTATATACGGTGGGACGTTCCTGGTCTTCTCCGACTACATGCGCCCACCCATCCGGATGGCGGCTGTGATGGGGCTGCCGGTGGTCTTCGTGTACACCCACGACTCCATCGGCATGGGAGAGGACGGCCCCACCCACCAGCCGGTGGAGCAGCTGGCAGGCCTGAGGGCGATACCGAACCTTGTGGTGCTGCGTCCGGCGGACGCCAACGAGACCGCCGCCGCCTGGCGAGTGGCGCTGGAGCGTAGCGACGGTCCCACCTTGCTCGCCCTCTCCCGGCAGAAGCTGCCCGTGCTGGAACCGCCCGCTGGCGGTGTAGCGAAGGGGGCCTACGTCGCCGCTGACGGCGACCGGGTGGTGCTCATCGGCACCGGCTCCGAGGTATCGCTCTGCCTCGCCGCCCGCGACGTCCTGTCCAAGGAAGGGGTCTCGGCCCGCGTGGTATCCATGCCCTCCTGGGAGCTGTTCCGACAGCAGCCGCAGACCTACCGCGACGAGGTCCTGCGTCCGGGCCTCCCCCGGCTCGCCGTCGAGGCGGCCTCGCCGCTGGGCTGGCGCGAGTGGGCCGACGCGACGGTCACGCTGGACCGCTTCGGGGCTTCGGCGCCGGGAAACGTAGTGCTCGAGAAGCTCGGGTTTACGGCCGAGGCGGTGGCGTCGAAGGCGCGGGAGCTGCTGCGATGAGAGTCGCCATCGCCGCTGACCACGGTGGCTTCCCATTGAAAGGACGCTTGGCACAGGTACTCCGGGACTCCGGCCATGAGGTCGTGGACTTGGGAACGCACTCGACAGAACCGGTGGACTATCCCGACTATGCCCGGGCGCTGGGGCGGGCGATCCTGGACGGCCAAGCCGAGCGGGGCGTCCTGATCTGCGGGTCGGGAGCCGGTGCCGCCATCGCCGCCAACAAGATGCGGGGTATCCGCGCCGCTCTGGCTCACGATACTTACACGGCCCATCAGATGGTGGAGCACGATGACGTGAACGTCTGTTGTTTGGGGGCTCGCGTGGTCGGCGCTGAGCTGGCGGCCGAGATCGTGAGCGCATTCCTTCCCGCCCGGTTCACCGGCGAGGAGCGCCACGTGCGCCGACTTGGCAAGGTCCTGGAGATGGAGAAGGAGGGTAAATGAACCCGTTGTTTCGGCTCAGATCCTTCGGGCAGAGCCCGTGGCTCGACTACATCCGTCGAGGCCTCATCACCTCCGGTGGCCTGCAGCGACTGATCGACGAGTACGCCGTCTCTGGCGTAACTTCGAACCCCACAATTTTGAACAAAGCCATCTCAGGCTCGACTGACTACGATGACGCCCTCCGCTCCCTCGTCGAGGGTGGTGAGCGCGACCCGAAGGCGATCTTCCTGCGCCTGGCGGTCGAGGACATCGGGATGGCAGCCGATGTCCTCCGCCCGGTCTACGACGACAGGAAGGGCGGCGACGGGTTCGTCAGCCTTGAGGTGTCGCCTAACCTGGCCCAAGACACAGAGGGCACGATCCGGGAGGGGGTCAGCCTCTTCACCGAACTCGGGCGCCCCAACGTGATGATCAAGGTCCCCGGCACGCCGGAAGGTGTACCGGCGATCGAGGAGCTAACGGCTCGGGGCGTCAACGTCAACGTGACGTTGCTTTTCGACGTGAAGGCGTACGAGCAGGCCGCGCTGGCCTACATAGCCGGTCTGGAGCGGCGGCTGGAGGCCGGCCAGTCCATCGAAGAGATCGCTGGTGTAGCGTCCTTCTTCGTCTCCAGAGTGGATACGGCGGTGGACGCGCTCCTGCCGGACGAGTCGCCCTTGCGGGGCAAGGTGGCCGTCGCCAACGCGAAGACGGCCTACCGCCTCTTCCGCAGCCTCTTCTCCGGCCCGCGCTGGGAGCGGCTGGCGGCGGCGGGGGGGCGCCTCCAGCGCCCGCTCTGGGCCTCCACGGGAACGAAGAACCCAAGCTACTCGGACGTCCTGTACGTCGAGGAGCTTATCGGCGCCCACACCGTGAACACGATGCCGGAGAGCACGCTGTACGCCTTCGCCGACCACGGACGGCTGCGGTCGGCGCCGCCGGCGCTGGAGGCGGACCCGGAAGAGGCTGAGATGACCATCGGTATGCTGCCGGAGTTGGGCGTGGACCTGGACGCGGTGTTGGCCAAGCTGCTGGAAGATGGGCTGGCGGCGTTTCAGGGCGACTTCGAGAAGCTGCTGGCCGGGATCGAGGCGAAGTGCGAAAGGATCGTCTCGGCCGAGGGGCAGCCGCGGGTCAATGTGGGCTCGCTGGCGAAGCCGTTGGAGAAGCGTCTCTCCGGTCTGGATAAGGCGGGGGTTCCTCGGCGCATCTGGGCGCTGGACCACACCGTCTGGAAGCCGGACCCGACTGAGATTAGCGACCGCCTGGGCTGGCTGGCGCTGCCCGAGAAGATGCACGAGCATATGGACCAGTTGCAAGAGTTCGCCGAGAGCTGCGCCGGATTCGAGCGGATAGTCCTCCTGGGGATGGGCGGTTCCAGCCTGGCGCCGGAGGTGTTCTCGACGACGTTCGGGGGCAAGCCGTTGACCGCACTTGACACCACGCACCCGGAGGCGGTGCAGGCGGCGGAGAAGGGCGGTGAGCTCCGGAGCACTCTGTTCATAGTCGCCAGCAAATCGGGCGGAACGGTGGAGACGCTCTCCCACTTCGCTTATTTCTTCGACAAGGTGCAGGATGCCAGCCAGTTTGTCGCCATCACTGACCCCGGCACGCCGCTGGAGGCGCTGTCTCGTTCGAAGGGGTTCCGGCGGGTGTTCCTCAACCCAGCCGATATCGGCGGGCGCTACTCCGCCCTGTCGTACTTCGGCCTGGTACCGGCGGCGCTCATCGGCGTGGACGTACACGCCCTGTTGGACTCGGCGGAGGAGATGGCCAGCGCCTGCGCCGAGTGGGTGCCCGTTGGCGACAACCCGGGGCTCTGGCTGGGTGCGCTCATGGGCGAAGCCGCGAGAGCCGGGCGGGACAAGCTCACCCTCCTGATTCCCGACGAGGTCACCGCCTTCGGCGCCTGGCTCGAACAGCTCATCGCCGAATCGACCGGAAAGGAAGACATAGGCATAGTGCCCGTGGATGGCGAGCCGCAGGGCCCGCCGGACGTCTACGGCGATGACCGCCTGTTCGTCTCCCTCGGTGTGGAGACTGCCCTGGAACCGTCCGTGGTCATCCCTTTCGAAGGCGCTGACAAGCTGGGGGCGGAGTTCTTCCGCTGGGAGTTCGCCACGGCGGTGGCCGGCCACGTCCTGGGCATCCACCCGTTCGATCAACCCAACGTCCAGGAGGCGAAGGACGCCACCCGCCGCCTGCTGGAGGCGGACGCCCTCCCAACGGAGCCGTATGACGACCTCGGGGCGCTCTTGGAGGCAGTACGCCCCGGCGACTATCTGGCCATCCAGGCTTACCTGCCCCGCACTGCCGACAACTCGTCGAGGCTTCAGGCAGCCAGGATGAAGCTGCGCGATCATCTTCGCGTGGCGACCACTCTTGGCTTCGGCCCGCGCTTCCTCCACTCCACGGGCCAGCTCCACAAGGGAGGGCCGTCTACAGGCGTCTTCATCCAGGTCGTCGATGAGCCAACGCTGGACCTGCCCATTCCGGGGAAGCCATACACGTTCAGACGTCTGCTCGACGCTCAGTCAGCAGGGGATCTGCAAGCGCTTCGGGCCCGTGACCGCCGGGTCGCCAGGGTCCGCCTATCAGACCTAGAGGAGGTTTTATAGTAATGCAACTAGGCATCATCGGCCTCGGTCGCATGGGGGGGAACATGAGGGAGCGGCTGCGCCGCGGCGGCCACGAGGTCATCGGTTACCGCCGCAACCCGGAGATCGGGGACGTCGGTTCGCTCTCTGAGCTTGTCGATGGGCTCGCCGCTCCGCGGACAGTCTGGTTAATGATCCCGGCGGGTGACCCCACCGAGCGGACGATCCAGGAGCTGAAGGGTCTTCTCAAAGAGGGAGACCTGATCGTGGACGGCGGCAACTCCAACTTTCGCGACAGCATGAGGCGCGGCGCCGAGCTGGAGAAGCAGGGGCTGCTGTTCATGGACGCCGGCACCTCCGGCGGCATCTGGGGGCTGAAGATAGGCTACTGTCTCATGGTCGGCGGCAGCGACGAGGCGTTCCGGCGCGTCGAGCCCGCCCTCAAGACGCTGGCCCCGGAGGACGGCTACGCGCACGTGGGCCCGGTGGGCGCCGGCCACTTCACCAAGATGGTCCACAACGGCATCGAGTACGCGATGCTCCAGGCCTACGCCGAGGGGTTCGAGATCCTGGAGGCCTCGCAGTTCGACCTGGACCTGCACCAGCTCGCCGCTCTCTGGAACCACGGCAGCGTCGTGCGCTCCTGGCTGCTGGAGCTGGCGGAGAGCGCCTTCGACAAGGACCCGGACCTCTCCAAGATCCGCGGCTACGTGGAGGACTCCGGCGAGGGGCGCTGGACGGTGTTCGAGGCGATCAACGAGAACGTGCCGGCGCCGACCATCGCCGCCAGCCTGTTCGCCCGCTTCGCCTCGCGGCAGGACGACTCCTTCGCGATGAGGATGATAGCAGCCCTACGTAACGAGTTTGGCGGGCACGCCGTGAAGACACAATGAGCCTGGAACGGCCAGCGCCCCAGGACGTAATCGTAGTTGGGGCGTCCGGCGACCTGTCCCGCCGCAAGCTTATGCCCGCGCTCTACAACCTCGCAGCGAGCGATTTGTTGCCCAGTCGAGGGAGCATCATCGGCCTCGCCCCCGGCGACCTAGACGATGAACGCTTCCGGGAGTTCGCCCGGGGATCTATAGAGGAGTTCTCCCGCACCGGCTTTGACCAGGAATCTTGGGCCGGGCTTTCGTCCAGGCTGACGTTCGTTCGCCTGGACGAAGACGGTTATCAACGCCTGGCACAGCGCGCCCGCGAAAGCGAGCGGCTCATCTACCTGGCGGTGCCGCCCTCGGCGGTGCCGGAGATCGTCCGCAAGCTCGGCGCCGCCGGGCTGGCTTCGGGCACGCGCCTCGTCGTAGAGAAACCGTTTGGGAGGGACCTGGCCTCAGCGAAGGAGCTCAACAGCACCATCCACGATATCTTCGACGAGTCGCAGGTGTTCCGGATCGATCACTACCTGGGGAAGGAGACCGTCCAGAACATCCTCGTGTTCAGGTTCGGCAACGCGCTGTTCGAACGGGTCTGGAATCGCGATGCGATTGACCACATGCAGATCACGGTGGCGGAGTCGATCGGAGTCGAGGGGCGCGGTGCGTTCTACGAGGAGGCGGGCGCCCTCCGTGATATCGTTCAGAACCACGTCTTTCAGGTGCTCAGCCTCCTCGCGATGGAGCCACCGGTGTCGCTGGCGCCGGAGGCGGTACGGGACGAGAAGGCGAAGGTGTTCAGCGCCATGCGGCCTCTCGCTCCCGCCAAAACGGTCCGGGGCCAGTACGGCCCCGGCGCCATCGACGGAGAGCAAGTGCCCGGCTATCGAGAGGAGCCGGGAGTGGCGCCAGACTCGGCGACGGAGACGTTCTTCGCCGCGCAGGTGGAGATCGACTCCTGGCGCTGGGCGGGGGTGCCGTTCTACCTGCGCACTGGAAAGCGGCTGCCGCGGCGGGCGACTGAGGTCTCGGTCGTGTTCCGGGACGTGCCACTGTGCTTCTTTGAAGGGACCGGCGTACAGGACCTCAGGCCCAATCATCTGGTGCTGCGGATCCAGCCCGAGGAGGGGATCAACTTCAGCTTTGTCGCCAAGCAGCCGGGGCCGCAGGTGAGCGCTCAGCAGGTGAGCATGGACTTCTCCTACCGCGACTCATTCATGACCGAGCCGGCGGAGGCGTACGAGCGTCTCCTCCACGACGCGATGGACGGTGACCATACCCTGTTCGCGCGGGAGGACAGCGTTGAGCGAGGGTGGATGGTAGTGCAGCCGGCGCTGGAGAATCCCGCGCCGGTTTGCACGTATTCGGCCGGCAGTTGGGGACCGCCCGAAGCGGACGAGCTTATCGCGCCACGAACCTGGCACCTCCGTTGAGGAAGGAAGGCAGGCGTAGATCGAGAGATGAGTAACAAAGATACCTATCCCCCGATCTCCGACTACGGGCTGATCAGCGACATGCACTCGTGCGCTCTGGTCTCGAAAACGGGCTCCATCGACTGGTGTTGCTTTCCCCGCTTCGATAGTCCCGCGGTGTTCAGCCGAATCCTCGACTGGGGGAAAGGCGGCTACTTCAAGGTCGCGCCTGGGGGCGTCCGATCAGTGAGCCGGCGTTACCTGCCGGGCACGAACATCCTCGAAACCACCTTCGAGACAGACACGGGGACGGCGAGGCTGATCGACTTCATGCCCACCGACCCGCATCCCGCGCCGAGCGAACCGGTGGAGAGCGGCGCCCGCCGCCGGCAGGTGGCACGGATCATGGAGTGCGTGAGCGGGACTGTCCGGTTCACGGTGGAGTGTCGCCCCCGCTTTGAGTACGGAACGATCGTCCCTCATGCCGTGCTTCATGGTGACCACGCCGGCTTCGCGCACGGCGGGGTGGACGCTTTCTCCTTCTCCTGCTCGGCGCCCATCCAGGAGACCGACGGCGGCTTCCGGGCGGAGGGGCTGCTGAGGTCTGGGGAGAAGCTGAGCGCGGTCGTCACCCATCAGCCCCGCTTCCCCGCTGGAAGCAGACCGTTCACATCTCACGATTTTGACGTCTTCGATCACCGTAAGATCGGTCAACGCTTAGAGGAGACGAAGCGGTTCTGGGAGGAATGGTCCTCGCTGTGCACGTATGACGGCGAGTACCGAGACGAGGTGCTTCGCTCTGCCCTGACGCTCAAGGCGCTGACCTACGCGCCCTCCGGCGCCTTCGTAGCGGCGGCGACGACATCCCTGCCTGAGGCGATCGGCGGCTCCCGCAACTGGGATTACCGCTTCACCTGGATCAGGGACGCGTCGTTCGCGCTCTACGCCCTGTTCATCATCGGCTACACCGCGGAGGCGCGTGCGTTCAAGGACTGGCTGGAGTGGAGCACCGTAGGGCGCGCCCGGGACCTCCAGATCATGTACGGCCTGGGAGGCGAGCGGCGGCTGACAGAGACGGAGCTGCCGGAGCTGGACGGATACCGCGGCTCGCGTCCTGTGCGCATCGGCAACGCGGCGTACTCCCAGTTTCAATTGGACATCTACGGCGAAATCCTGGACTCGGCGCATCTCTACCGCAAGTTCGGCGGCGAGATGGACCCCGCCTACTGGGAGTACCTACAGCGGGTCGTCGCCTTTGTGATCGACCACTGGCGGGAGCCGGACGAAGGGATCTGGGAGACACGTGGCGGTCGGCAGCACTTCGTCTCCTCGAAGGTCTGGTGCTGGGTGGCCCTGGACAGGGCGATAAAGGCCGCCCGCGCCCTCGGCCTCCCGGGAGACGTGGAACGCTGGCGAAAGGTCAGGGCGGAGATCAAAGAGGACGTTCTGGCGAACGGCTACGACGCCGAGCGTGGGGCGTTCGTCCAGGCCTACGGCAGCAAGAAGCTCGACGCCAGCAACCTTCTTCTGCCCCTGTTGGGCTTCGTGCGTGTCGACGACCCCAGGATGCGTGCCACCATCGAGGCGATCGAGCGCGAGCTGACCTCGCCACAGGGTTTCGTGTTCCGCTACAAACGCGACGACGATGACGACGCGGGCCGCGAGGGCACGTTCGCGATATGCACTTACTGGCTCGCCGACAACCTCATCGCCCTAGGCGAACTCCAACAGGCGCGCGCCCTGTTCGACAAGCTGCGGGAAAGCGCCAACGACCTGGGTCTCTTCAGCGAGGAGACGGACCCAGATACCGGCGCGATGCTGGGCAACTTCCCGCAGGCCTTCACTCACCTAGCCTTGATCAACACAGCGGTCCAGCTACACGAGGCGGAAGAGCACCAGAAGGGTGTTCAGGGGGGCGAGACTGGGAAGAACACTTCATGAGGGCCGTGGTTGTCACCCCCAAAAAGCCGGGCAGCGGACGGCTGGCGGAGGTGCCCGACCCTCAGCTCCGGGAGGGCGAGGTGCTGGTTCGGGTCCAGCAAGTTGGGCTGGACGGGACGGACGCCGAGATCCTGGAGGGCCAGTACGGCGAGGCGCCACCCGGCGACGACTACCTTATCATCGGCCACGAATCTCTCGGCCGAGTCGAGAAGGTGATGGGCGGCGCCACGGGGCTCTCCCCCGGTGACCGCGTCGTCGCCATCGTTCGCCGACCCGACCCCGTGCCCTGTCGCAACTGCGCCGCCGGCGAGTGGGACATGTGCCTCAACGGCCAGTACACGGAGCGTGGTATCAAGGGACGCCACGGCTTCCTCGCCGAGTTCTACACGGAGTCCCCGGACTTCCTGGTCGCGGTACCAGCGGAGATCGCCCCGGTGGCGGTCCTGCTGGAGCCTCTGAGCATCGTCGAGAAGGCGATCGAGCAGATCAAGAGGATCCAGTCGCGCCTGGTCTGGCAGGCGGAGCGAGCAGTGGTGCTCGGCGCGGGACCGATAGGGCTCTTGGCGGGGATGCTGCTCAGCCTGGAGGGCATCGAGGTGCACTTCTATGACGCCACAGAGCGGGGGATCAAGAGTGACCTGGCCGAGGCCAGCGGGGCGAACTACATCTGGGCGGGTGAGCGTAAGCTCAGCCATGAACTGGCGGCCGAGATCGGAGCGGTCGACATCGTTGTGGAGGCGACAGGCTACAGCCCCTTGGCGTTCGATGCGATGGACATGGTGGCTCCCAACGGGGTCGTCTGCCTCACCGGCGTCAGCGGCGGCTCAAGAAAGCTGGAAGTGTCGGCGGATCACCTCAACCTGGAGATGGTGCTGTCGAACAAGGTCGTCTTCGGTACCGTCAACGCCAACCGCCGCCACTTCGAGTCGGGTGTCCGCCACCTGCTGGAGATCGAGGCCCGCTGGCCCGGGCTCCTTTCGCGGATGATCACGCGCCGTCTTCCTTTGACGGAGTTCGCCCGCGCGTTCGAGCGGTCGCCAGACCACGTCAAATCGATCGTGGAGATATCGTAGACTGAATGCTCTGAGGCTCGGATGGTGGAGCGCGCTCCGTGCGGGGGCAGATAATGTGGAGAAGGTAGAGTACAGGGGCTGGCAGAACGATAACCGTCTGTCCACCGCAGGTGGTTCTAGATAAGGGAGCGATAACGATGTTTACCGAGGCAGAAAAAGCCTATTTGCAAGGCCAGCGGCTAACCAGGATCGCGACGGTCTCGGCTGACCTGCAGCCGGATGTCGCCCCCGTCGTCTTCAAGTTTGATGAGGGACGATTCTACGTCGGCGGTTACGACCTTCAGAGGACCCGCAAATACAAGAACGTACTACAGAACGCCCGCGTATCGTTGGTTGTGGATGACCTGGTGGCGGTTGAACCCTGGACTCCCCGAGGTATCAGGATCCACGGCCAGGCCGACATCGTCCCTTCCCCGGAAGAAGGCGAGCAGATCCGCATAACGCCCGCCGTGAAATGGAGCTGGGGAATTAACCAGCCAGCGATAAAGGACGGCAAGGACGTTATCGATAAGGCCACTGGGACCTAGAGCAAACGATTCTCACGGTTGCCCGAAGTAGAGCAGCGAACAGATAGAAGGAGATTGTCTATGAAAGAGCGATCGCCACAGCGTATCACCGTCGAGGCCCCGGACCTTGTTGCCTCTATGGACCTCCACAAGCGCGAGGTGTCTGAGGAGCAGATTCACAAGTTTGAAGGCTACGTGGCCGAGATTTTCACCGCCTTCGGAATGGACATCAACACACAGGCGACCGACACAACGCCAAAACGTTTTATCCGAGCGCTGTACGACTCTACTGAAGGCTATGAGGGCGACCCTAAGCTGTTGACGGTCTTCCGAACGGAGTGCACTGGGGGACCAGACTGCAACTACAGCCAGGTTATCGAAGGGCCTATCCACTTCTCCGCTTTTTGTGAGCACCACGTCCTCCCCTTCTACGGGCACGCCTACGTAGGATACATCGCACACGGGGAAATCCTGGGGATCTCCAAGCTGACCAGGCTCGTGCGGGTGTTTACCAAGCGGTTCACCGTACAGGAGCGCATCGGCCAGCAGATCGCGGAAACGCTGCAAGTGATGCTTCAGCCGCATGGCGTGGCGATATACATGGAGGCGCACCACCTCTGTACCCAGATGCGCGGCGTACGGGAGATAGAGCCCCAAACGCGGACGACCTTCTGGCGCGGCGCCTATGACAAAGACGCAGCTCTCCGTTCTGAGTTCCTAGCGGCGAGCGGCGCCGGCGGATGACCGAACTGACACCCCTGGAAACGCTATTGGGGGTGGAGCAGGGAGACGATCTACCGCTACCCGACAGGCTGGCCGGATTCTACGGACGGCTGCGGTTTCCTACCACCGGGGGACAATACGTCATCAGCAACTTTGTGACGACGCTGGATGGCGTGGTGGCCCTGATGGCGCCCGGCCACGAATCCGGTGGCGCCGTCAGCGGTTACAACAATCACGACCGGATGGTGATGGGCATACTGCGCGCCGTCTCAGACGCCGTCGTCGTCGGTGCTGGCACGCTCAGATCGGTGCCCGAACACCTCTGGACGGCTGAGTTCATCTTCCCTTCGCTTGCCGACGAGTACGCGCAGCTGCGTACGAGCTTGGGCAAACCGGAGCCCCCACTGAACGTCATCGTCACCAGCAGCGGGAACCTCGTCGCCGACCTGCGTGTCTTCCAGTCGCGAGATGTGCCCGTCCTCATAGTTACCACACCCAGGGGCGCCAAAAGGATCGACGCGCTGTCCATGCCACCGTCCGTCAAGGTTATCGCGGTAGAGGAAGACGGGCCAGTAGGCGCTGGGGCGATCCTGAATGCTACCAACGAGGCTCGTCAGAGCGATATGGTCCTAGTCGAAGGGGGGCCGCTGCTGATGGGCGACTTCTTCGCGGAGCGACGTCTGCACGAGCAGTTCATCACGCTGGCGCCTCAGGTAGCGGGCCGTGACGGCTCCGTCGAGCGGCCCGGGCTAGTCTCCGGGAAACGCTTCGCGCCGGACGACCCGCGCTGGGGGGCGCTGGTGAGCGTGAAGCGGGCGGGTGATCACCTCTTCCTGCGCTACTCGTTCATGCAACCCGATAGCTAGTCCCGTCCCCGGGTGGCGCCAGCAGGCCCCTCGCCGCACGTCTGGACGCTAGTACAGCCCTGCCTTGGGCCCAGAGACTTTCTTCTCGCATGAGATCTCCGTTCTAATTGCTCCACCGAATCGAAAGCATTGACAGGCTAATGTTGACGCGTTATGCTGATGGCCTCAAATAGCCCTATCTCCAGGGCGGGGGATGAATGGGCACTAGACAGTTCACCTTCGGTAGGCTGAGTCTTCACGGCCGGACCTCGGACGGGGTCCAACGCGCTCGTGTCTGGAAAACCCTCTCCACGCGCTGAGCGTATACCCCCATAGGGTATAGACGAAAGGGAGGTGATGCCCTTGAGCACCAAGTTCGGAAAGACTGTCGCATCGGCTCGGGTTGAAAATTCGAAAGGAGGCAACAGATGCCACAGCTCACCAGGCAGGTGAAGATCAACGCTCCGAAGGAGAAGACCTGGGAGATCCTTGCTGACTGGGGCGCAGTCTCCAACTGGGCCCCTACCATCACGGAGTCCCACACCACGACGGAGGCTAAGCGGGGCGTAGGATCGATTAGGAGTTGCGACCACACCCAGATGGGCAATATCGAGGAGGAGGTCGTGGCGTGGGAGGAAGGCAGCAGCCTGAGCTACGACGTAATCAAGGGCCTGCCCATGCCCATGAAGTCCCTGAACAATACCTGGTCCGTGAGCGGCGAAGGCGCGGATTCGATGGTGACCCTGACGATGGACTTCGGGATGAAGTTCGGGCCTCTCGGCGCGCTGATGGCTGCGCTTGCCGTCCGGAGGATGATGAACAAGGAGATGGGCCTCACCCTCGCAGGGCTAAAGCAGTACGTCGAAAACGGTGAGGTGGTCAGTGCCGTGAGTGAGGTTTCCGAGGGTTCTCTCGCCGCCGTCACGTAGGTCTGTCCGGGCCTGCGTCCGCCACGCTGAGCCTTGGGAACGCACACGAGAAAGGACAGGAGGGAGGTTATAGCGACGAAGCTGTGAGCTGCTAGCCCTATAGCCATCCGGAGACAAGGCCGATCGATTCCTAACCAAGAGGAGATTCATCCATGACCGAAGAAATCCGAAACCTGATGCAGACCTACCAGCGCAGCTTGAACGAAGCCGACCTGGACTTGGTCAGGGCCGTCTATGCCGACGACGCAATGTTCATCGGCCAACCCTTCCCCACGGCTACCGGGATTGAGGAGATAGCAGCGACCTATGCAGGCGCCTTTTCGAAGCTCGACTTCGACGTGCAGTTCGACATCCTGGAGATCGAACTGAGCGGCGACCTCGGTTTCGTTCGCACTCGGTCTCACGGCACCATCACACCCAAGGGCCAGAATCCCGAAGGCAGCGAAGGCAACCGGGAGATCTTCGTGGTGAAGAAGATCGCCGGTGAGTGGAAGTTCCATCGCTACATGTTCAACGCCGAGGTCTGAGAAGGCAGGAGGGAGGTGAAAGCGACCAATCTACGGGACATTGATAGGACGATTTGAATCCTAACAAACTGCCGGCGCCGCGCAGCGGTTGCGGTGCCGGAATGAAAAAGAAGGAGGAAGACCCATGCCTGGAAAAATCTTGGTCACGGGAGCAACCGGAAACGTTGGCAGCACTCTGATCCCCAAACTGATCGCCATGGGCGCAACCGTTCGCGCTCTGGTCCGCGACGAGTCGAAGGCGCAGGGTCTGAGGGATCAAGGCGTTGAGGTTGTCAGCGGCGATCTCGACAAGCCTGAGACGCTCGAGGCCGCCTTTAGCGGAGTGGACAAGGTGTTCCTCATAACGGCGCCAAACCCCAACCAGGTCACGCAAGCCCGCAACGCAATCGCCGCCGCCAAGCGCGCCGGCAGCACGCACATCGTCAGGCTATCGGCGGGCGCGTTCAACACGGCAGACCACAGCCCGTCACGAGTTACGAAGCAGCACGCCGAGATCGACGCGGAGCTGAAGGCGTCCGGTCTACCCTACACGCTCCTCAAGCCCCACAACTTCATGCAGAACACGCTCATGTTAGCGCAGACCGTCGCATCGGACGGCGCCATGTACATCCCGATGAAAGAGGGCAAACTCGGCATGATCGACGTACGGGACATCGTCGACGTTGCGGCGAAGGTCCTCGCGGAGGACGGTCACGAGGGCAAGACGTATGCCCTGACCGGCCCGGCTTCGATCTCCTACCACGACGTGGCGGCCGGGCTCTCGAAGGCGCTCGGCAAGGAGGTCAAGTACGTGGACGTCCCGCCCGAGGCGGCCCGGGAGGCGATGGTCTGCATGGGGTTGCCGGACTGGATCGTCGGTT
>JADFRV010000142.1 GCA_022561095.1 Chloroflexota bacterium
AGCGGCGGGATCGAGAGGCTGAGGACGAGCGCCGAGCCCTCCACGGCGCGCACGCTGTGACGCACCCCCGTCTCTATGCGGACCGTCTCATACGGGCGCAGCCGCATGGTGCGGTCGCCCATCCGCACCTCCACTTCCTGCTCCAGCACCGTGTATATCTGGGCGCACTTCTCGTGGTAGTGGAGCGCTACGTGCTCCGCTTCCTTCATGCCGATGATGCGGATGCTGCACTCCGGCATCTCCACGTGGGAGAGAATCTCGTAGTCGCCCATATGCTTCACGGCCGTCTCCTTACCCGGGCGGACGTCCGCCTGTCGGGGCGAAGTAGCTAGCGCGCGCTTTCTGGTACTCCTGCAGCCGGTTCAGGTCCAGCAGCACTGCCGACGTCTCGAATGGCAACTCGGTTACGTCCGCCGCATGCCTCTCGATAACGGCGCGCAACCCCTGCGTAGCCTCGTTAACCTCCCGCAGCTCCGGCAGCAGCGAGCCGTCGAGCAGCGGCGGGTGGCCGCGCCTATCGTCGTAAGTGGGGACGGTGATCAGGCTGCCGGAGTGCCGGTGCACGCCCACCAGCCGGGCGATCACGTCGTGGGGTCGGGGCTGGTCGACGCTGAGGACGAGGATGGCGGTAGTGTCGTCCGGGAGGGCGGCGGCGCCGAGGCGGAGTGAGGAGGCGCGCCCCTCCGCGTACAGCTCGTTGACCACCACGACTACGTCGGGGCCGCTCCTGCCGACGTAGGGCAGAACCTCATCGGCGCGGTGCCCCAGCACCACTACCACCCGCTCTACCGGGGGCTCCTTGAGCTGGGCGAGCTGGTACTCGATCAGGGTATTCCCGCCCCACTCCAGCAGCGGCTTGGCGGCGCCCATGCGGGAGCTTTCCCCTCCGGCCAGGAGGATGGCGGCGACGGTCATCGCGGCTAGGCTACTCGCTTACCTGGAACAGCGTGCCCAGCTTCATCGCCAGGCCCGCGTTGCCGCCGAGGTGTACCTTACGCGTTGTGATGGCCCACATCGGGTTGAGGTCGTTGTTGGAGAGGTCGATCCAGAGCTGCGGCTTCGTGCGAAGCTCCATGTCGAAGCTCTCCGGTGCACCGTCCTCGGTCTCCGCTTTGCCATCGCCGATGCGCAGCGCCCACTGGCCGCCGCCCGCGCCCTCCATGTTGAACGCGTAGGTTACGTTCATATCGGCGCCGCGGTCGGGCCAGAAGACCAGGGGCATGAAGTGGAAGATGCGGTCCAGCTGGAAGTGCACCTCCTCCGGGGTGCCGGCCTCCATCCAATGGGGCAGCTTCTTCTTGGCGACGCGGCGGATGTCCTGGTAGTGTCCGGGCAGGTGCAGGTAGCTGGCGAAGAACAGATCGCGCACCGTGCCGGGGCGGTCCCACTCGGGGTTGGAGGCGGGCTTGTCCAGGTCCGCCTCGCTGAACCCCTCCAGGGTTCGCAGGCTCTCTTCGAAGGCGGCCTTGAGGCGGCCCATGAGCTCGGCTACCGGCAGGTCGCGCACCTTCGCCAGCATCTGCTCATTGTAGTCGTTGATCGCCTCGCGCCCATCGAAGCCGGGTAGCTGTCCGGGCTCTCCCGCGAGCGCTTGCTGGGGCAGGCGAGTCCCCTGCTCCTCCTGCGTGATGACCAGGTGCGCCAGGTAGTCCTTGGCCGTCCAGCGGTCCGACGCCTTCTTCTTCCACTCCTTATCGTCCAGCCGCGCGTACGAGTCGAGGCAACGCTGCAGCGCCTGCCCGTAGTACTGCTTGATCTGCTCTTTAGTAGGCTTCATCCCATACCTCCCTTTGCTCCCCGTTCCTATATCTTACCCAGAGTCTTCAGGATGCGTTCCGGCGTCGCGGGGACTTCATACAGGCGGGCGCCTACGGCCTCGTCGATGGCGTTCACGACAGCCGCCGCGCCGGCCACGATGGACGGCTCGCCGACTATGCGCGCTCCGTAAGGCCCGTCCTCCGAGGGCACCTCCACGATGATCGCTTCGATGGGCGGCAGGTCACGCGTGGTTGGCAGGCGGTAGTCCAGCAGGTTGGCGTTCAGCAGACGACCCTCATCGTCGTACAGCATCTCCTCGGAGAGGGCGATGCCCAGCCCCTGGCTGGCGCCGCCCTGCATCTGGCCGGATACAGAGAGCGGGTTGATGGCGAACCCCGCGTCTTGGGCGATGGTGTAGCGAAGGATGGTCAGCTCGCCGGTGTCCGTGTCCACCTCCACCTCCGCGGCCTGGACGCTGAACCCCGGCGCCTGCCGGCGGGCTGTTATCGCGCCCCTTCCGACGATGGCGGCGAAGGGCGCCGCGAAGTTGGTGGTGATCCGCCCCAGGCGCAAGAACGTCAGGGACTTGTCAGACGATCCCTTCACCCGTATCTCGCCGTCGATCATCTCCAGGTCATCCGGCTCGCACTCAAGCCTGCGAGACGCGATCTTCAGCATCTGCTGCTTCGCGTCCTCGGCGGCCTCTTTGACGGCCCGCCCTACGGTGATGGTCGTCTTGCTGCCGGCGCTCATGCCGGCGAAGGGCGCCGATTTCGTGTCGCCGGTGGTGACGCCCACCATGGACAGCGGCACGTTCAGCACCTCCGCCGTGATCTGGGCGAAGGAGGTGTTCGTGCCGGTTATATCGGCCGAGCCGACGATGACGTTGATGGTGCCATCGCCGTTCAGGCCCACGATAGCGCTCGCGGGCTGGAGGCCGCCCAGCCAGCCCCCCACCGCCAGCGCTATCCCGCGATTAGGGTGCTGTTTCGCCTCAGATCGGTCCTTCCAGAGCTGGCTGTTCCCGATGGCGTCCAGGCACTGTTTGAGGCCGATGCGAGTGTAAGGCTGGCCGCTGGGCAGGGGGTCACCCTCTTCCATCGCGTTCTTGAGCCGTACCTCCAGCGGGTCCAGGCCCAGCTCCTTGGCCATCATGTCCATGTGGCTCTCCAGGGCGAAGGTGGCGTTGTGAGCACCGGGAGCGCGCAGGGCGCCCACACTCACCTTGTTGGTGAGCACCTCCAACCCCTGGATCTCCAGGTTGGCGCACTTGTAGTAGCCGCCGATGGTGAGGCAGCCGGGCAGCATGGGAGCGCCCGGGAATGCGCCGGAGTCGTAGATAAGACGGGCCTTGAGGGCGGTGAGAGCACCGTCCTTCTTCATCCCGGTCTTCAGCTCGATGATGGCTTGCGGCGCTGGCGTGGCCGCCAGCATATCTTCCTTGCGGCTCATGATGTACTTCACCGGCCGGCGGACGGCCATCGCCAGCATGGCCACCATCAGCTCCGTGAGGTAGATCTTGCCGCCGAAGCCGCCGCCCACCTCGGTGGCGGTCACGCGGATGCGAGACTCAGGCATTCTCAGCGCCTTGGACACCTCATCGCGGATGTAGAAGGGGGCCTGGGTGCTGGTCCAGATCGCCAGCTCTCCGTCGGGGCCGGGGTCGTAGTCGGCGATGGTGGCGTGGGGCTCGATGTATGACTGGTGGACCATCGCCGACCGCCAGGTCTCCTCGACGATCACGTCCGCCTCAGCGAAGCCCTGCTCCACGTCCCCGCGTGTGAAGGACATCTGGGAAGCGATGTTGCTGGGCTTGCCCTCGGCCTCTTTCTGCTCCACCTCGGCAGTGATGTGACCTTTCTCCTCCGTGCGGTCAACCTCACCGAGGGGCGAACGGGCCAGAGGCGAGTCCTCCCGTATGGCGGCCACGGGGTCCAGCACCGGCGGCAGCTCCTCGTACTCCACCTCGATCAGCTCCAAGGCGGCCTCGGCCGTGTGCGGCTCGTCGGCCAATACGGCTGCCACCGGCTGGCCGTAGAACAACGTCTCGTCCGCGGCGAATATGGCGTGGCGACGGTCGGACTCGCTCTTCCTGAACGGCGGCAGCTCCGCGGCCGTGATGACAGCGGCGATGCCGGGGTGGTTGCGGGCCTTGCTGGCGTCGATGGACTTGATGCGGGCGTGGGCATGGGGGCTGCCCAGGAGCTTTGCGTGCAGCATCCGCGGCAGCTTCATGTCGTCCGCGTAGACGGTCTTGCCGGTGACCTTGCCCACGCCCTCGATGCGGGTAATGGGCTTGCCGACGATCCGGTATTCTCGCTGGGTCGCTGTCTCCTGGGCCATGGAGCCCTCCCTCTAGCCTATCCGCTCTGCGGCGGCGAGAACCGCCTCGTATATCTTGGCGTATCCGGTGCAGCGGCAGAGGTTGCCCGCCAGCCCCAAACGCACGTCCTCCAGAGTGGGCCGCGAGTTGCGGTCCAGCAGCGCTTTTGTGGCCATGATCATCCCCGGGGTGCAGAAGCCGCACTGCACGCCGCCGGCCTCTATGAACGATTGCTGTACGGGGTGCAATTCGCCGTTGCGAGCCAACCCCTCGATGGTCAGCACCTCGCTGCCGTCGGCCTCCGGCGCCAGCATCAGGCAGGAGGTGATGAGCTTGCCGTCCACGATCATGGAGCAGGCGCCGCAATCTCCGGTGCCGCACCCCTCTTTGCTGCCGGTGAGAGCTAGCTGCTCCCGCACCGTCTCCAGCAGCGTCCAGTGAGGTTCGACAGCCACCTCCTGGGGCTGGCCGTTGATCTTGATGTGTATCGTCTGCTTGGACATAGCGACTCGCTTCTAGCTCGCTCGTGCTCTCTGTGCCGCCTCCCGCAGGCAGCGTTCGGTCGTTACTCGCACTAGATGCCGGCGGAACTCCGCCGAGCCGCGGACGTCACCTATGGGGCTGGCTTCTGTGGTCGCCGTCTCCGCCGCCTCCGCGAACAGCGCTTCGCTCGCCGCCTTCCCCTCCAGCGCCGCCTCCGCTTTTCGGGCGCGGATGGGTGTGGGCGCTACGGCGGCTAGCGCGATGCGAGCCCGCTCGATGCGGTCTCCCTGGCCCAGCGTGAGCAGCACAGCCACGCCCACCACCGCGATGTCCATCTGCTTCCGGGGCGTTTGGCGCACGTATATGCCGCCTGTGTTGGCCGGTGGCGTGGGCAGTCGCAACTCCCGCAGCAGCTCACCAGGCTGGAGCACTGTCTGGTTTGGCCCCAGCCAAAACTCCTCAATCGGTACGTCCCGCTCTCCCTTGGGGCCGGCGATAACGGCCACGGCCTCGTAGGTGAGGAGCGGCGGCGCTGTGTCCGCCGATGGCGCGGCGTTGCACACGTTTCCGCCGATAGTCGCCATGTTCATCGTCTGAATCGAGCCGACAATCTCGGCGCCGTCGGCCAGGGCGCGATAGCGCTCGCGGATCGGCGCTGATTCAGCGGCCTCCGTCATAGTGACGGTGGCACCGATGCGCAGGCCATCCCTCTCACTGAAGTTGATGCCGCGGAGCTCGGGGAGGCGGCGAAGGCTCACGAGGTAGGAAGGGGTTGGTATCTTGCCGCCCTCCTTGACCTGAACCACCAGGTCGGTTCCACCGGCCAGGGCGCGACCTTCCGCTCCTCGCTCCTGGAGGAGGTTGAGAGCTTCCGGCAGGCTATCCGGGGCGAAATACTCGAACGTCTTCAGGGGGCGCTCCTTCCGTAGTGCCATTCTATAGCTTGAGGATTACCTAGACAACCGTTTACGTGAAGGTGAGGCCGTTACGCCCTTGGAGCGGGTATAATCGCTTCGAATCCGGTTAGGAGGCGTTCCCATGCTGTTTTTCGTGAAGGCGAGCCTGCCCGACGTTCCTCCTGTCCCCCGCGAGATGTGGCTGGGGATGGTTGTCTCCACCTGGGAAGTGATCAAGCAGCTCGAAAACGATGGCAAAGTCCTGGCCGGCGGAGCGCTGATCGGCCAGCGGTCTGGGCTCGTCATCGCCGATGTCGCCTCCAACGAGGA
>JADFRV010000143.1 GCA_022561095.1 Chloroflexota bacterium
TACGAGGCGGGGTTCCGGACGCACAAGCGGGTGATGGCGCTGGGCTACCGGGGCGGGTATGCGGAGTGATTATGGGAGGGGCAAGTGCGCCCCTCCCATTAGCCTGGCTATAGCTGCTACTTGCAGCAGTCGCAACCGCAGCCGCAGTCGCAGCCCTTGGCAGGCTCCTTTTCGCCTGGTTTCTTAGCCATCTGATTCGCCTCCCCTCTCGCGGATGATTCCTACGGGTCCCCAAGACAGCGGCAATCCGTGCATTCCAGGATGCCAGTCTCGCAACCCTCCGCTTCGTCCGATAGGTTCTTCATGGCCATGCTCACGTCTTCCTTTAGGGCCTCCATCTCTCTGATACTCGCCTCAACTTGCTCCAGCTTATCGACAATCAAGCGCGCTGCCTGACCCTGGAACGAGCCACAACTATTGTGTTCAGCCGTGGCCAGCAACGCCCCGACATCTCGGATACTCAGGCCAAGCGAGCGGGCGGAGCGAATGAGGCGAAGCAGCTTGATGTCCTGTTCAGAGTAGAGGCGGTAGCCAGATTCACTGCGACGCGGACGGGGCAAGAGCCCCTTTTCCTCGTAGAAACGAATAGTACGGGTCTTTACTCCGGTCTCGTTTGCTAGATCGCCTATGGTAATGGCCATGCACTGAGTCTAAACGTTCCATCAACTGGAAGGTCAAGCCCTTAGGCCACACATTTCCTAAGGCTTTCTAGGCCAGCCATCGAGTTCACTGTGGCCGATGCGTTCGTCGCGTAGCAACGCGACTTTTCAATCGGGTTGAACGGCGGCAATAGTGGTCGATTGCCCCGCTTGCGACTAGAAGCCGGGGTGTTGTACAATACGTTCAAATCAGTTTGAACATCACACCATGTTGGAGCGTCAGCGCGAACTTTTCGTCGAAGAGGTCGGTCTTTGCTTTGAGCAGGCGGGCTACCCTCGCATGGCCGGACGAGTAGTCGGTCTCCTCCTCATCTCTGAGGAGCCGCAGCTGTCCCTCAGCGAAATCGCTACCAGGCTTGCGGCGAGTAGAGGGTCAATCAGTATGACAGCAAGGCTGCTTCTCCAGTACGGACAAGTAGAACACGTCCCGGTTCCCGGCGAACGGCGAGACTACTTCCGGTTGACGGAGGGCGCTTGGGCTTCAGTTGTAAAGCGCCGAATGGCGGTCATTGAAAACATGCGCGAAGTGGCGGAGCGTGGCCTCAACCTGGTGGGCAGCAATGATACGGCCCGGGCTCGGTTGCAGGAGATGCGCGACTTCTTTGCGTTCTGTGAAAGTGAGTGGCCGGCGCTGGTTGGAGACGAGGGTGCTACAGACCAAAGCGACTCTGAACTCCGGACGGAACGCACCACGCTCAAGCGCAAACGACACCGTGGATTCCACGATTTCGAGACGATATCGCGGGTTCTCGATGAGGCGCTCTTCTGTCACATCGGGTTTGTGGTGGACTCGCAACCTTTTGTCGTGCCTACTGGCTATGGTCGTGACGGCCGAACCTTGTACATACATGGGTCCTCGGCTAGCCGCATGCTCAAGGCGCTGTCCAGAGGGATACCCCTATGCGTGACGGTGACCCTGTTAGACGGGCTGATCCTGGCGCGTTCGGCTTTTCGCCACTCGATGAACTATCGCTCGGTGATGGTAGTCGGTCAGGCGCACAGAGTCGATGCGGACGAAAAGCTGCATGGCCTTCGAGTAATTGTCGAGCACGTGGCGCGGGGGCGTTGGGCCGATGTGCGACAGCCGACCGCCCAAGAGTTGAAGGCGACGGCCATATTGAAGCTGAACATCGAGGAGGCGTCCGCCAAGATCCGGGAGGGTCCGTCGCTGGATTACGAAGAGGACTTGACGCTGCCGTGCTGGGCGGGTGAGATTCCGTTCGCCCTCGTACCGCAGACGCCTGTTCCCGACTCTCGGCTCCTGCCGGAGATCGAGCTCCCGTCGTATCTCGCTAAGTATAGTCGTCCGCGGATAACATCGTCGGCAACGGGCACGGGGCTTCCGGGGGCGGGCTGATAAGACCTTGCTCGCGGGAGGCCAACACATCTGGCTCCGCACGCAACTGATCGAGTATCTCAAGCCCAGAGCGGGCGTGTCTTCGCAAACCGTGGGAGCCCCTCTCACACCTTCTGGAACTGGGTGCGGGCGACCTCCGTGCCGTCCTCCGTGACGATCTCGTAGTCGCCGAACAGGGTGGGGGCCTCGCGCTGCATGATGCGCAACAGCTGGAGGGCGACCTTGCGGATCTCGACGTCGGCGCCTTCGGAGCCGCGGAGCTCGATGAAGTGTCGCAGGGCGCGGGCGTTGGCGGAGCAGAAGATGATCGTCTCGGTGGCGTTGGGGAGGACGCTGCGGGCGGCCTCGCGGACGAGCTTGCGGCGCTGGGTCTTCGCCTCCACGTGGGTCATCTTCTCCATGAGCCCTTCGACGAGCTCCACGTAGGCCTGGTGTGAGGCCTGTACGGAGCGGAGCCAGATGGCGTGGAGGCGCTCGTCCTCGGCGATGACGTCGGGCTCGATGAAGTTGGCCATCGATTCGTCGACGTAGCGCTGGGAGAGCTGGGAGAAGCCCCAGCCGGCGCGGTGGCGGACGAGCTCGTGGGAGAAGGAGCGGGAGACGCCGGCGATGATGAAGTCCCAGGTGGCGTGCTCCAGGACGGAGCCGTGCTTCATGCCTATGAGGTTGCCGATGTACTCGGAGTTGGTCTTGCGGCCCTTGCCGAAGGAGAGGTAGCAGACGCGGCCGCCAACCTCTACGAGCTGCTCGCCGCCGATCTCGGTATCGGTCTGCCAGGTCATGCCGTAGTCGTCCAGGAAGCGCTGGACGGCGTCGGCGTCCATGTTCTGGCGGCCGAGGAGGTAGACTTTGGGCTCGCGAATGATGTTCATGCGGGGCTCCTTTAGCGTCTAGCGGCCCGATCTGTCCGATGCCAGGAGCATGATAGCACCAGGGTCGGAGGGGGTAAACGGTTTAAGGGCGTTGGCGGGTGCATTTTAGCGGCTTCGCTACTGAAGTCCCGTTGGGCAAGGCCCACCCCTCCCCGAAGTAGCACGTCCCACCCGGCCATCCCCCATCGTTCTGCTGTTAGGCACAACGTGTGAAGGTCGCCCCGCCCCCAAGGTCGTATGTCGGGACGGCCGTTCCTGGACTCGGCGCGTGCTAGAATGGCGGCGATATGAGCGCCAACGGAGACCCGCGCAGCGCCGTTGGGGTGGACATCATCGAGATCGAGAGGGTGGAGGCGGCGCTGAAGCGGTTCGGCGAGCGGTTCCTGGGACGGGTGTACACGGCGGTGGAGGTGGCGTTCTGTCGCGGCCGCGTGCACGAGCTGGCGGCGCGGTTCGCGGCGAAGGAGGCGGTGATGAAGGCGCTGGGAACGGGGGCGCGAGGGGTGGCGTGGCGGGAGATAGAGGTGCTGCCGAACCATCGGGGGAAGCCGCTGGTGTACCTGTACGGACGGGCGAAGGCGCGGGCGGAACGGATCGGCCTATCGGGGCTGGACGTGAGCCTGAGCCACTCGCGGGAGTACGCGGTGGCGTTCGTGGTGGGGCAATCGACGGACCTGGAGCCGGAGCGGGAGCGCTGGCGGGAGAAGCTGATGGGAATACTGCGCGAGCGGGGGCTGCTGGCGGCGGAAGAGCAGAACCGAGAACCGAGAGCCTAGAACCTATGGGCGACGAGCTAACACTGGAGGAGCTATCGAGGTCCACGGGCGAGCCGGTGGAGCGGCTGAGCCAATGGCGGTCGCTGGGGCTTATCGGCGCGGAGGGCAGCGAGGGGTTCCGGCCGGAGGACGTGGAGGTGGCAGGGCTGGTGCAGCTGTTGCTGCGCCGGGGGATCGGGCTGGAGGCGATCGCGAAAGCGGATAGAGAGCAACGCTTTCTCGGCCACTACCTAGAGCTCATGTTTCCGGAGGGCGTAACGCCGTCATACTCGCTGGCGGAAGCTGCGGAGATGGCAGGGCTGGAGGTTGGTGTGGCGCGGCGATTCTGGGAGGCGGTGGGGCTGACGGAACAGGGCGAGATGGCAGGTGAGGAGGACATCACCGCACTCAGAGCCCTAAAGAGCGTGTTGCAGGCCGGCTTTCCCGAAGAACCTCTCATCCAGGTAATGAGGGTCTGGGCGGACGCGCTAGGACGCGTGGCGGAGGCGGGCCAGCGTTCGTTCCATTTCTACGTGCACGAGCGGCTGAAGGCGAGCGGCATGTCGGCCGAGGAGCTGATGGCGGCGAGCGATGCGATCAGTCAGCACGCCGTGCCCCAAGCCGAGCCGACGCTCCTGTATCTGTACCGCAAGGGTGTTGCCAGAGCGAATCGGGAGGACATGGTAATGCACGCGGCGGAGGACGCGGGGCTCGTAGAGATTTCGGAGGTGCCCGGCCAGTTGCAAGCCGCCATCGTATTCGTTGACCTGTCCAGCTTCACGCCGCTGGCGGAGGCGATGGGGGACGTTAAGGCGGCGGAGGTGCTGGAGCGCTTCTCGGCGCTGGTGCGGCAGGCGGCCGCGCATTGGGATGGACGGGTAGTGAAGCAGATCGGGGACGCCTTCTTGCTCGTGTTCCCAGAGTCACGGACGGCGGTGGCCTGCGTGCTGGAGATCGAAGCGCGAACGGCGGGGGAGCCGCAGTTCCCAGCGGCGCGGAGCGGCGTGCACTGGGGGTCGGTGCTGTACCGCGAGGGTGATTACGTCGGATCGAACGTGAACATCGCCTCGCGAGTGGCGGCGGAGGCGGGCCGGCACCAGGTGCTGGTGACGTCGGCGGTACGGAAGGAGGCGAAGGGGCTGGCGGAGGTGGAGTTCGTGCGGCTGGGGAAGCGGCGGCTGAAGGGGCTGGCCGAGGAGCTGGAGCTGTTCGAGGCGCGACCGGTAGGGGCGGAGGAGAGGGAGAAGGCGGTCGATCCGGTGTGCGGGATGGAGCTGGGGCCGGGGGAGGCGGCGGCGACGCTGACGATGGAGGGCGAGGAGCGCGCGTTCTGCTCGGACGAGTGTCTGCGGCGGTTCGTGGCGGCGCCGGAGAAGTATTCGGGATGAGGCTGGTCACGGTCGCGGAGATGCAGGAGGCGGAGAAGGGGGCCGGCGTGCCGGTATCGCAGCTGATGGAGAACGCGGGGCTGGCGGTGGCGCAGGAGGCGTGGCTGCTGCTGGGCGAGGTGGCGGAGCGGCGGCTCGTGGTGCTGGCGGGCCCCGGCAACAACGGCGGCGATGGGCTGGTGGCGGCGCGGCACCTGCGGGAGTGGGGGGGCGACGCCAGCGTGTACCTGCTGCAGGGCCGCGACGAGAAGGACCCTGTGTTCGCGCCGCTGGTGGAGGCGAAGGTGCCGACGACGACGGCTGACGAGGACGCGAAGGTGGCGTACAAGCGGCTGGAGGAGCTGCTGGGCGGCGCGGACCTGGTGATCGACGCGCTGCTGGGGACAGGCCGCGCCCGGCCGATCGAGGGGGCGCTGGCGGAGGTGCTGGAGCGCCTACAGGCGGCGCGAGGTAGGACGCTGCCGCCGCGGCTGCTGGCGGTGGACGTGCCGACGGGCCTGGACGCCGACACCGGCGCCGCCGATCCTCGCTGCGTGGCCGCCGACGCGACGGTGGCGCTGGGCTGGAGCAAGGTGGGGCTGCATGTCCTGCCGGGGGCTCAGCTCGCCGGCCGGGTGGAGGTGGTGGAGATCGGCATACCGAAGAGCGTGGAGTCCGAGGGGTGGACGGAGCTGATGACGGCCCGCTGGGCGCGTTCGGCGCTGCCGGAACGGCCAGCGGAGGCGCACAAGGGGACGT
>JADFRV010000144.1 GCA_022561095.1 Chloroflexota bacterium
CCCCCCCGCGGCGTGCGTGCTGGCGTGGCGCGCCACCCCCTCCAGGTCGCGCGCGATGTCCAGCAGCTTGCGGTAGTGAGCGTCCTCATACGCCTCCCGCAGCTCCGGCCCCTCCTCCAGCGCCTTGTCGATCGTCATCACGCCGAACGAGGCCGGCATCGTGGGCACCAGCCGCGCCACCCGGTCCACGTCCGCGTAGGTCATGCCCAGCGCGCGGCCCACATCGCGAATGGAGGCCTTCGCCCCCAGCGTGCCGAAGGTGATGATCTGCGCCACCCGGTCATGGCCGTACTTCTCCGCCGCGTAGCGGATCATCTCGTCCCGGCGGTCCTCGGCGAAATCGATGTCCACGTCCGGCATCTCCCGCCGCTCCACGTTCAGGAACCGCTCGAACACCAACCTGTGCTCCAACGGGTCGATCTCCGTCACGCCCAGGCAGTAGAGGATGATCGATGCCGCCGCCGAGCCCCGGATCGCCATCCGGATCTCCTTCTGCCTGGCGTACTGAGCGAAGTCGTTCACCACCAGGATGTAGTCCGCGAAGCCCGTCTGCCCAACGACTTCAAGCTCGTACTCCAGCCGCGTGCTGGCCTCCCCGGCATCGTCCCGATAGAGGCGGGCGAGCCCTTCCTGGCAGAGAGCGGCCAGGTGACCTTCGGCCGTAATCCCCTCGGGCACCTCCGCCTTCGGCAGGCGCAGCCGCCCTTCGCCTATGGCGGTCAGCGTCAGGTCGCACATCTCGGCGATGCGCCACGTGTTGTCGCAGGCCTCCGGCAGCTCCGGGAACAGCGCCCGCATCTCCTCCTCCGTCTTCAGGCAGTACGAATCCGAATCACCGGCCATACGCAGACGCTTCTCGTCGAGCACCGATGAGTTAGTGCCGATGCAGAGGAGGATATCCTGGAACGGCGCGTCCTCCTGCCGCACGTAGTGCACGTCGTTCGTCGCCACCAGCGGCAGGTCCGCCTCCCGCGCCAGCCTCACCAGCTCGCGGTTCAGCTCCTTCCCCTCCTCGATGCCGTGCTCCTGCACCTCGATGAAGAAGTCGCCGAACACCTCCTTGTACCAGCGGGCCGCCTTCACCGCGTCCTCGAAGCGACCCTCAGTCAACAGGCGGGCGATCTCGCTGGAGTTGCAGCCGGACAGGGCGATGATCCCCTCGTGGTGCTCCTCCAGCAGCTCCTTGTCCATGCGGGGGCGGTAGTAGTGGCCCTCCAGGTGGGCCTTGGTGACGGCGGCCAGCAGGTTGCGGTAGCCGGCCTCGTTCTTGGCCAGCAGCGTCATGTGGAACGGCTGCTTATCGTTGGGCTCGCGGGAGTGGCGAGAGCCGCGGGCGATGTACGCCTCCACGCCGATGATCGGCTTGATGCCGCGCGCCTTCGCCTCCTTGTAGAACTGGATCGCGCCGTAGAGGACGCCGTGGTCCGTCAGCGCGATCGCCTCCTGACCCAGCTCCTGGGCGCGGTCCATTAGCAGCGGGATGCGCGACAGGCCGTCCAGGAGAGAGTATTCGGTGTGAAGGTGTAGGTGCGTAAACATATGGCCGGAGTGAATCGGGAGCGGACGGCCTCATTATAGCGATGCCGGGCCACGCTGGCACGGGCCTTATGTTAATCCAACCGCGAATTTTCGGGAAACGCCTAAGGGCGTCGGACGCTGCTCATAAGTCTTGGTGAGCGAACCCTTGTCGTATAATATGGCTATCACAAATCCGGATAGGGGGAGACATGTATTTTAAGCAGTTCCTCCACGACGACCTCGGCTGCTCGTCCTACCTCATCGCCTCCCGGGACTCGCGGGAGGCAGCGGTGATCGATCCCCAGCCCGACGTGCAGCAATACCTTGATCTCGTGGCAGAGCGCCGTTATAAGATCGTCGCCATCATCGATACGCATTTGCATGCCGACCACGTCTCGGGCAACCGGGACCTGGCTGCGGCGACAGGCGCACAACTGTACCTACACGAGGAGGCCGACACCCTCTTTCCCTTCCACGCCTTGCGTAACGGTGACGCGCTTCACCTCGGCCCGATCGTTCTCCAGGTAGTGCACACGCCGGGACACCGCCCCGAGGCTCTGTCCCTGCTCGTGGTGAACCCGCCGCGGAGCCCTGAGCCGTCCATGGTGCTCAGCGGAGACACTTTGTTCGTGGGCGATGTGGGACGGCCAGACTTGGGCGGACCAGACGGGGCCATCCAGCAGTATCACAGCGTCCAGAAGCTGCTCCAGCTGGAGGACTACGTCGAGGTATTCCCTGCCCACTTCGAAGGGGCCTGCGGCAAGGGCATGTGTGGTCGGCCCAGTAGTACCATCGGCTTCGAGAGGCGCTTCAACCCATTATTGCAGCTTTCCGAGCCGGAGTTCCTGAAGCTAACCTGCCAGCCCCAAGCGCAGCCTCTGAACATGGAAGCCATCATCGCTACCAACCGCGGAGAAGCCGATTTCGAGTGGGCTATGCCCACATATAGCGGCCCCGTGCCTGAGGTCACCATAGACGAGGCGGAGAGCCTGCTGGGCGGCAAAGACGTTTTTCTGCTGGACGTTCGTGAGCCGTGGGAATACGAGGAGAAGCGAATACCCGCCGCCTATCACCTTCCCCAGAGCCAGCTGGCCACTCGTCTTTCGGAAGTACCACAGGATAGGCACGTCCTTGTGACCTGCCGCAGCGGCGGGCGGTCGGAGAAGGCTACCCAATTCCTCTTGCAGATGGGTTACGGGCGCGTTAGCAGCGTCCTCGGTGGGACACAAGCCTGGGCGGAATCAGGCTGGCCAGTCGAAACGGGCTAACCGCTATCGAAACTGGGGGATGATCTCCTCCCCCAGCAGCCGGATCGTCTGCATCACCTTCTCGTGCGGAATGCGTCCCACCTGGCACATGACGATAAGCTGATCGATTCCGGTCTCCGCGTAGTGTTGCACCACCTTGCGGCAGCGCTCCACGGAGCCCATGCACAGCGCCCCGGACTCGAACTGCTCCTCGAAGCTGGGCCGCTCCCGCAGCCGCTGCTCCGCCATCCGGGCCAGGGTCTGGTAGTACTGATAGGACTCGGGCACGTCCTTCTTCTTCGCCCAGGGGATGAACAGCGATGCTATCGACTCGCCGAAGAAGTCCGCCCCCGGCTTGCCGTACTCGATCGCCTCCTCGTCCGTGGGGGCGATCAGCGCCATCGTCGTCGCCGCGAACTGATTGTTCACGAACTCGCCCACCGGCTGGGCGTCCTTCACGTTCTCGCGGTAGATGTTCAGGCTCGCCTCCAGCACACCGGGGGCGATGAAGCCGAAGGAGAGCGCGCCCAGCCCGTACTCCCCGGCGAGACGGAAGCTGTCCGGCTGGGTGCAGGCCATCCACATCGGCGGGTGCGGCTTCTGGATCGGCTTAGGGATGACGTTCCGGGGCGGCACCACAAAATGGTCCCCCTCCCAGGAGAACGTCTCCTGAGTCCACATCTTCGGGATCATGCGCACCGCTTCATCCCACATCGACCGCGAGTCCGCCGGGTCGACTCCGAACCCCTCCAACTCCTGCTCCGTGATGGAGCGGCCCGTCCCCAGGTCTACCCGCCCGTTGGAGACGATGTCCAAAGCCGCCGCCCGCTCCGCCACCCGGATCGGGTGGTTGAACGGGTAGGGGAGCAGCGCTATCCCGTGGCCCAGGCGGATGTTCTTCGTCCGCTGGCTGGCCGCCGCCAGGAACACCTCCGGCGCCGACGAGTGGGAGTACTCCGCCAGGAAGTGGTGCTCCACCTCCCACACGTAGTCGAAGCCGAGTTTATCAGCGAGCTCTATCTGCTCCAGGGCGTCATGGTACGTGCGGTACTCGCTATCGGCGTCCCACGGCTTCTGCATCTGCAGCTCATATATGATCCCAAACTTCACGGCTGATCCTTTCTAGGACATACCGACTAGTCGGTTGGTAACATGTATAGCGTAGCTATGTCAATCTGCCCAATCCGGCTGGCTACTGCCCCGGCCGACGTGGCGGCGGCCCCGCGTCCAAGCCCCCGTCCACCGGCAGCGCCACCCCCGTCACGAACGATGCCTCGTCCGAGGCCAGGAACATTACTACCCGCGCCACCTCCTCCGGCTCTCCCACTCTCCCTATCGGGTGCATCTGACCCATCCGCTCCCAGGCTGCTTCCGCCGAGTCGCCGAACAACGCTTTGGCCTGATCGAGGAACGGGTCCAGGATCGGTGTTCGGATGACCCCTGGGCAAACGCAGTTCACTCTGATCCCCTGCTGCGCCCACTCCACCGCCAGCGACTTCGTCAGCAGCACCACGCCCCCCTTCGAGGCGCAGTAAGTGGACAGCCAGGCGATTCCCCGCAGGCCGGCGTCCGAGGCCGTGTTGACGATGGCGCCTCCTCCCTGCTTCACCATCTCTGGGATGGCGTGCTTGCAGCCCAGGAACACCCCCTTCAGGTTGACATCTATCGTTCTGTCCCACTCCTCTTCCTGCATCTGAGTCACCGGTCCCGCGGTCCCGATCCCGGCGTTGTTGTGCAGGACGTCCAGCCGCCCCCAGCGCTCCATCGTCTCCCGTATCATCCCCTGCACTTCCACCTCCCGCGATACGTCCACCTGCACGGACGCCGCCTCCCCACCCGTATCCGCGATCTGGCGGGCTACCCGCTCCGCCCCCTCCCCGTTCACGTCGGCGCACATCACCTTCGCCCCCTCCTGGCCGAACAGCAACGACGTCGATTTCCCAATGCCGGAGGCCGCGCCAGTGATCAACGCCACCTTATCCTTCAGCCGCATATCTCCTCCTTGTCGACGAACTACGCCGGCGCCGGTACCGACGCCAAAAACTCCACGATCGCCTGCGCCGATTCCTCCGGCTTCTCCCAGAAGAACATGTGCGCCACCCCGGGCACGATGCGGACCTGTGAGCCCTCGATGCGCCGCCGCAGCACCTCTGCGTTCTCCACCGGCACCAGGATATCCTTATCGCCGTGGATGATAAACGTGGGCGCCTCAATTTGGGAGAGCCGCTCGTACGTGTCGAACGCCTGCATCGCCACGAAGTGCCGGCTGATAGTCTCCCAGGGCGTTGGCGCCGCCAACCACGTCGCTGTCATCCACCTCCAGAACGCCTGATCGGCCCTCGCCATAAACTCTTGAGTAACCGTTGCCAGCAGGAACTGGCGGATGCGGTCCTGCGGCGGTAGGTTCCCTGTCTCCCCGCTTCCAGTCACGACCTCGGCGCTGGGCGGCAAGCCGTGCACGAATCCGCAGGTCGTGCAGCCAAGCACCAGCCCCTGCACCACCTGCGGGTGGTTCAGCGCCAGCTCCTGCGCGATCATTCCGCCCATCGATATCCCCAACACGTGCGCCCGCTCTATCCCCAGCTCCCGCAGCAAGCCCGCCGCGTCCTCCGCCATCGTACGAATGCTGTAATCGCCGCCGGGCTTATCGGTGAGCCCCGTGCCTCGGTTGGAGAGGCGGATGATCTGGAAGTGCGGCCGCAGCCGCTCCAGGAACGCTTCTCCCCAGAACCCCGCGTTTCCTATCCAGCCCATGATCATGAGCAGCGGCGGCCCCGTGCCCTCCACGTAGTACTCCATATTGATATCGCCGACCTTGGCGCTGGGCATGGCCCCGCTCCTCCTACACTGGCTGTGGCACAGACGCCAGGAACTTCACTATCGCTTCGGCAGACTCTTCCGGCCTCTCCCAGATGAACATGTGTCCCACACTGGGAATGATCTGGACTTTAGAGCTAGCAATGCGCTCCCGC
>JADFRV010000145.1 GCA_022561095.1 Chloroflexota bacterium
GTTGAAGCTGGCGTCGAAGCGCTGGACGCGCCGGTTGCCACTGTCGGCGACGAAGATATCGCCGCCCGGCGTGATCTCGATGGCGGTCGGCTCCTGGAACTGGCCGGCGCCTTCGCCCATCCCACCGAAGGCCTGGAGGAAGCGGCCGTCGGGGCCGTACTTGACCATGCGCGCGGTGCCGGTGTCGGCGACCCAGATGTTGCCCTCGGGGTCTATCGCTACGTCACGAGGTCCCCAGAAGGCTTCGGGCTCGGGGTCCACCTGGCTGGTCGCCGGCACACCGAAGGCGAGCAGGAAGTTGAAGTCGGGGTCGAACTTCTGGATGCGGTGGTTGAACGTATCGGCCACGTAGAGGTTGCCATCGAGGTCCACGGCTAGGCCCCAGGGCTCGCTGAACTCGCCTTCGCCGGAACCGTTTCCGCCCACCTCGGCCAGGAAATTCCCCTCCGGGTCGAACTTCTGGACGCGGTGGTTGAACGTATCGGCGACATACAGGTTTCCCTGAGAGTCAATAGTGAGCCCGGCAGGCTCGTTGAAGGAACCCGGATCGTCGCCCGGCTGGCCCAGCACCAGGTCTACCGGCAGCTGCTGCAGCGCCGGTAGACCTGGTGGGGGGATAGGGGTGCTCGCCGGCGCTTCCGGCGCCGTCCCCGTGCCCGTGAGTTCGATATCGTACTGTGCGGGGAAAAAGGCTACCATATTCAGGCTGCCGAAGGTGAACTCCTGCCCGCTCGTCGGATCCAGGGGCAGCCTTCGGTCGCGGAAGTACTGCCACCAGTTGTCCCAGCTGCTGCCCCGGAACAGGCTCTCCACGAAGTCAGCACCGAACCGCAGGACGATATCCAGTTCTATCTCGCCCTCTTTATTACTGATGCCCCTGAAGACATCCGCGGTAGGCAGCGTCTTGTAGGTGGAGAACTCCGGGAACCACCAGCGGAGGGGGAAGCGGACGGGCGGCCCGTACTGGGTCAGGTACGGTTGGACCACATCCTCGTTTTCGGTCAGCACCACCAGCACCGCGTCGGGCGGCGGCTCCTCCCCGACCTGCGTGTAGTTCACCTGGTTGTAGTCACGCAGGTACCACCCCCAGGGCTCGAGTCCGCCCTCGATGAAGATGGGCAGCTCCTCGCCCATCCCTGATAGCTCGGACGCAGCCTCGATGCCTTCGACCACGTCGGGCACGAAGGGGGAAGTTTGAGTGTAGACCAGTAGCTCTCGGGGTACGTCCCCGAATTCGTAGGTGGCGCGGACGCCGATAACTAGCGTAAAGGCCAGCAGCCCTCCCGCGACGAAGGACGAAGCGACGACACCATACCGCCCGAAGCCCGTCCCTCGTCGTCGCAACGGTCGCCGTCGAGCTTGGAGACCCAGTGTGATAGCGACCGTCTGCTGATGCTCCACAGGCAGCAGGAGCCAGAGGGTGCCCAGAGAGGCGGCGATGATCCCCAGGACGCGCAACGCGATCCAGCCAGTCCCCCCCGGCCCAAATACGCCTAACGCCACCGCGGCCATCCCCAGCGCTCCGGCCGCCAGCGGACGGACGAACGGCCCCATCTGCCGCGCCGCCCTTCGCGGTACCCCCGAGCTGACCAGCTGACCTAGGGCGAACGCCCCCAGGACGATCACCGGCAGCGAGGTGTTCACGCTGAGCCAGGGCATCTTCTCTCCGGCGTAGCTGTAGCCGAGAAACGTCGCCACGACCCAGAACACTAGGAAGCGTCGGAATACGTCGCCTTTGACGGCATAGTAGAAGAGGGCCGGTGCGGCGAAGACCAGCGGCAGGAATTCGTATATTGGCAGCAGCATCAGGTAGTAGAACCAGGGCTGCTCGCCGCGGGCCACGTCCTGCTGGCTCAGCCAGTAGTTCAGGGCCCCCCAGTTGCCGGAGTAGAAGCCGTCCAGGTTAGTGAAGAAGGACGTGTACAGCAGCGCGTAGGGGATATAGAAGGCCGCCGCCGCCAGAAGCCAGACTCGTGCGTTCCAGCGGAGCCCAATGATCGCCGTCGCTCCCACGAGGGCGGCGATGGTGAAGAAGCCGAGCACGTTCTCGCGGCTGGCACCCAAAACGGCGGAGCGGGCCAGGTCCGTATTGCTGATGCCGAGCAGGCCTGATAGAGGCAGCTGTATTGCGGCGGCGAACTGCGGCAGCATCAGCGTGCCGAGAACGATGAGGAAAGCAGCGGCCGGGTGCCACTTAGTCAGCCCGATCCGTTTGCGCCAGCGCCCGCTAAACGGCCACAGAGCGGCGACTGCCCAGGCGAACGGGAGCAAAAGGATCAGAATGCTAACACTACCGAAGGCGTCGGGCTTGCTGTGTTCGCGAATCTGGCGCCAGAAGTGGACGGCCATCCAGACGTTCAGAAAGAGTATGAGCACCGTAGCGTTGATGAAGATGCTCTCCTTCGTGGCGAAGGCGAGGCCCAGGAGCAGCGCCCCCAGGTACAGGTAGCGCGGCTTCCGCTCGTCGATGTAGCGCCACAGGGTAATCACCAGCCCCAGCGTGAAGAAGGCGATAAAGATGTCGTTGCGGGCAAAGCGGCTGAAATACAGCAGCGTGGGTGAGAAGGCGATGGCCACGGCCATAATCAGGGCTCCGGCGGTCCCCAGGCGGTGTCGTAGGAAGAACGGCAGCGCCACCAGGGCCGAACCGAAGATGGCCGGGAAGATGCGGGCCGTGTAGTCGCCCACCCCAAACAGGAAAAACATCGACGCTGTGCCAAAGAACTGAAACGGGCCGTGCATCCACACCTCGTGCGCGTACCCCTGGCCCTCGAACAGCTTCCAGGCGGTCCAGGCGTGCAGGCTCTCGTCGTGGTGGAGGGCCCGTGATCCCAGGTCCCAGAAGCGCATGCCTGCCGCCACGATGATCAGGGTGGCGTAAGCCGCCACCTGCCAGTTGACCCGCACCCGCGCGGAGACCAGGCGATCCAGTATCGTCTCTTGCCGCTCGCCAAGGCCTAACGGTTCCGCTAGCTCGCTCATTCTGTCGGCACCAGTATCTGCACCTCTATGGTTGACAGGTTACCGTATTGCTCTCGTTCGGCCAACCACCGCCAGGCCGAAAGTAGGTCAAAATTGAGGGGAATCCAACCTTCGGCTACTCGCCAGGAGCCGCCCAGAGGAGTGAATCCGGGTGGCGCCTCCCGGCCCGCATCCGTCACGATAAGCGAGCCGGCCGGCGGGTCTTCCAGCATCACCGCGCTGCCCCGCAGGTGCCAGGCTATGGCATCGCGCGCCGGATGCTCCACTGTCACCGGCGATCCTCGCTGCTCGGCCTCGAGAGCTACTGTGTCACTGAGAAGCTCGACGCCAGGCGTGAACCGCCTGTCGACGGCGAACTCCGAACCGTCGCCGAAGCCAAGCGATAGGCTGGAATGGATGAGAAACGGCAACGCCAGGGCCGCTCCCAGCGGCAGGGCCAGGATCAGGCCGTTGCGGCCCCAATAGTAGAAACCCCCGGCCACGATGGTGGCGGTGGCGACCAGCGCCAGCACCGCCAACGCCTGTTCTGTGTCCGAGATCGGGCTCCCTTCCTGGGCCCAGCGCGATAGCTGCAGCAATGCGTAGGCCAGCAGTGCCAGGGCCAGCCCTATCGCCGGCCACCAGCGTTTGATCAGGCCCCAATCAACGCTTGATACTGCCTCCTCGATCAAACTCGCCGCCAGCAGAGATAGCGGCAGGAGCAGGAGGAGGAGCTGGCCGGAATCCCGCTGGGTAGCGAAGGCGACCACGAACAGTGCCACCGTCGCCCACGTGAGCAACAAGCGCTGGATAAGGGGGGGCGCTCGCGAGGCTGTGACCCAACGGCGGACGAGCACGATGTAGGCAGCGGCGCCGCTCAGAAGCAGCGGCCACTCGTATCCGGCTAGCACCGAGAGCTGATAGAACCGGGGCAAGTCGTCTCCCGGCAGAGCGAACATGTCTACCCACTGGCGCACTCCGGGCAAGCTTAGGCGGTCGATGTCCGTACCAACCTGTAGTATGCCCAGCGATAGAGTGAACGCCAGGGCCAGAGCGGCGAGCTGCCAGTGGTCGCTGGTCCTGCGGAACGTGGCGATGGCGGAGCTGACGGCTCCTTCGCGTCGCCAGGTGGCCTCTAGCGCCACGAAGGCGACGAGGGCGAGCAGCGTCGAGGTGGCGACGGGGTCGCTGGCGAGGCCCAGGCCGGCGGCGGCCGATAGGATCGCGATGGGCAGCGGGCGCGGCTTCTCCAGGTAGGCCAGCAGCGACAGCACCATCACCATCGACAGTAATCCTCCCAGAGCGAAGCTGGATGCTGAACGAGAGGTATGGACTGCCAGCGGCGAGAACGCGAGGAGAGTGGCCGCCAGCAGGACGGCGCCGCGCCCGAAGTGGCGTCGGGCGAACCACAGCGATACGAACAGTGCCGAACCGCTAACCGCCGGGACGAACCGGGCGACGGTCTCCCCGGAGCCGAAGATCCGGAACAGGTAGGATGTCAGGGCCGCGGTGACATCCCCAGACCAGCTGTCCGGCACGCTGCCCTGCGACACCAGCCAGGCGTTGAAGGCGCGGGCGCTCTCGGCCGTGGTCAGGGGAAGGTGATCGAGGCTGGCAAGCCGCAGCGCTACAGCGAATCCGATGAGCGCCGCCCACAGGACAGGCTCTAAGCCGAATGTGACGGCGTCGCGGCTGATCTTTGCCGCCGACGAACTTCGACGGCTACGCTTGACCATAGCTGCTCGGATGCCTCATTCCAGCTATAGAACGAAGGAGCGGAACTAGAGGTTGCCTGCCGAGCCGTGGCTGGTACAGGTCGCCGCCTGGTGCACACTGCGTAGGAGGCGGCGTGCTCCCGATTGCCCATCGCCTGATTTCTCTATCTGCGAGCCTCACTTGACGTAATAGCTGCCCCCTTTGGCGTCGCCGCGTCTTATGATACGCTCGGCCAGCGGCGGAGGCGGGGTCCTGGAGTGTTTCGGCCACCTGCCAGGAGGCGCGCATGCTTCGGCCACGGTACGCTTCGCGTATAACCGTGTCAGCCCTTGTTTCGGCTCTCGCCATCGCACTGGCGTTGGCAGCCGTTTCCCCTGCTGGGGCGCAGGGGCCGGACGTCCAGATCGCCCAACTGAGCTGTAGCGGCGACCCGGAGCTGGTAGTCATCGAGAACTTCGGGGACACCGCCCAGACACTCGCCGGTTGGGAGCTCCAGAGCGATCCTCCTGACAGCCAGACGTTTGACCTTTCCACGCTGGGTACCCAACTGGTGCCGGGGGCATCGATCTCCATTCAGAGCGGGCCTTCCGCCGGTGGCGTCTTCAAGTGGACGCTGGAGTTCATCTATCGTGACGACGATCCCACGGACTACGCTCGCATCGTGGATGATACGGGGGCGATCGTCCATCAGGTCAACTGCGCCGAAGCCACGTCCACGCCATCGCCGACCCCCAGCCCGGAGCCTTCGCCTGTCGGCGAGGTGCCGAACGGAGGCGGCGCGCCCCCTATTACCAGCGGCTCGTCTTCACCGGCGATGATCTTGCTCGTGGGGGGCTCGCTCGCCGTCGCCGGCCTTGCGATGATCGCCCTGCCGCGGTTGCGTCTGCGCCCCTCGCTAGCGGTTGCGGTCTCATCGCCGCACAGAGCTTACAGAGGGGGAAGCGGCACTCGCCAGGGTCGTTCCTCCAAGGCTCTCGGTCTAACGCTGGTAGGGCTTTGCGCTGTGGCGATGTTCCTCATCCTCCGGCGCCGCGCCTGACCGCGTATTCGTGCCTGAGCT
>JADFRV010000146.1 GCA_022561095.1 Chloroflexota bacterium
TGGGTCCGCTCTTCCAGATACGCTCGAGGATGTGTTCCAGGTCGGCGGGCGCATGGCAGCGCACCTTGACCATCAGACAATCCTCACCGGCGATGTGATGTACCTCAAGGACGTTAGGGACGTCCATCAATGCGCTGGTCACACCCTCGGTCTCGTAACGGTTGAAGCGGGCCGATATGAAGGCAAGCACGCCGAGATCGAGCGCCTCCGGGTCAACGATAGTGGTGTAGCCCCTGATAACGCCGCGCTGCTCCAGCTTCTTGATTCGCTCGTGAACGCTGGGCTGGCTGAGGCCGACCTCCTCGGCTATAGCGGAGTGGGAGGCGCGACCGTCGCGTTGGAGGGCCTCCAGAATCTTGGCGTCGGTAGAATCAATGTCCATAACGATTTTTCCCATTGGTTAAGGCAACAGTGACTTTTCTCCTATGATTCTAAGGTATGTTTGATAGATTGTCAATACTATAAAGGCTATATGCAGTCATAGCGTTAAATATTTAAAGGTAACTACGAGTCATCAACTGGTTAAGAACTAGCGGGCAGGTAGCCCTCCAGCCGCAGCAGCCAGCGCTTCATCTCCGGGCCGCCGCCGTAGCCGCCGAGGGTGTTGTCGGAGGCGATGACGCGGTGGCAGGGGATAATCGGCGCCACGGGGTTGATGTGGAGGGCCTGGCCGACGGCGCGGGTCGCCTTGGGGCGTCCTACCTGGCGGGCCACCCAGGCGTACGGGCGCACCTCACCGTAGGGGATGTGGGCGGTAGCCTGTAGAACCTGTCGCGTGAACGAGGGAACGAGGGAGAGGTCCAGCGGCTCATCGAACCGCACGCGCCGCCCATCGTGATAGGCGAGCAGCTTGCGGACGGCGCTACCGCCGATGTCGTCTCGGGGCCTCTCCTGGGTGACGAACTCACCCAGCTTCTCGCGCAGCCGCTCGTAGGCGTCCGCCGCGCTGCCCTCGCTCCGCCGTATCAGGACTATACCGCCGTCCGTGTAGGCGAGGGCGCTCCAGCCGAGCGGCGTCTCGAAGGAGCGGGCGCGGAGCTGATGAGTAAGGTGCTCGTTCGCGACGGTGGTCAAGCGTTCCGTGAGAGCGACGGGCATCTCGATACCTCCTAGAAGGCTGCGAACCTGGTGCCTCAAATCGGCCGCGGCGCGGCATTCGTCGCAGTCCGCCAGGTGGTCGGCGAGGGCGGGGGACGGGCCGCCGGAGCGCGCCTCACCCAACTGGGACAGGGCTTGGTCACAGGTCAAGGCGGGCATCAGTCCAGTAGCTCCCGCCAGCCGCTGAGGCCGGCCTCCTGACAGTAGCGTTCGATCTCGGCCCGCAGCCGCCGGCGGCCTCGGAGAAGGCGCGCCTTGACAGCGGGCAGGGAGAGGTCCAGTATGCCCGCGATCTCCGACGCCGGCAGGTCCAGGGCGTCGCGGAGGATGATGGGGAGCCGGTGGGTGTCCGGCAGGGCCGCGAGGAACCGACCCACTTGATATCGGAGCCAGTTGCGGCCGGCCTGGACGTCCGGCCGCAGCCCCGGGCTGTCCGCGATGGTGCGGGCGTCCTCCGGCAGGGGCTCCTCAGGGGCGCGAGTTCGTCGTTGCTTTCGCTTAAGGCAAGTGTTTAGCGTGAGGCGGTAGAGCCAGGTGGAGAAGCGGCTATCGCCGCGGAACCGGGGCAAGGAGCTAAGCATCGCGATCAGCGCCTCCTGGGTGGCGTCCTCCGCCTCCTCGCGGGAGGCGAGGATACCGAGCGCCAGCCGGTAGGTCTGGGCCTGGTAGCGCTGGATGAGGGCGCCCAGCGCCGCATCGTCGCCTTGGCGATAGGCGGCGATGAGAGCGGCGTCGTCGGTGGCTGGATCGCTCAAGCATGGCCTCACAGTCTATTAGTACCGCGGCACGGCGAAAAGGATACACCCTTACACGGGAATCTGAGAGGGATCGGACGGACTTCCTTGCGGGCTCTTAGGCCGTAGGATAGAATCGCAATTGACCCCTTATCTAAAGCGAGGTAGCCCCATATGAAAGAGTACCCGCCGGAGAAGATTCGTAACGTCACCATCATCGGCCACGGTAGCACGGGCAAGACCTCGCTGGCCGAGGCGATGCTGTTCGCCAGTGGGGCGACGACGCGGCTGGGACGGGTGGAGGACGGGACGACCGTCTCCGACTGGGACCCGGACGAGCAGAAGCGGGGATTCAGCGTCAACCTTTCGGTCGTCCCCAGCGAGTGGAACGGGCACAAGCTGAACGTGGTGGACGCCCCCGGCTACGCGGACTTCATGGGCGAGGTGAAGTGCGCCCTGCGCGCCGCCGACCTGGCGCTCATCGTGGTGTGCGGCGCTTCCGGGGTGCAGGTGGGCACCGAGTTCGCGTGGCAGTTCGCCGATGAGCTATCGCTGCCGCGGGCGGTGTTCATCAACCGTATGGACAGGGAGAACGCAGACTTCAACGGCATCATGGAGCAGTTACGATCCAGCTGGGGCCAGAAGTGCGTCGCGCTCCAGATACCGATCGGCTCTCAGCAGGAGCTGAAGGGGGTCGTGGACCTGCTGACTATGAAGGCGTACGTGGGCGATAAGGGCGAGCAACAGGATGTGCCGCCGGAGCTGGCCGATGAGGCGAACGCTCAACGGGAGAAGCTCATTGAGGCGGCGGCGGAGACGGACGACGCCCTCATCGAGAAGTACCTAGGTGGGGAAGAGCTGACGCAGGAGGAGCTGACCCACGGGATCAGGGCGGGCATCAGATCGGGGAGCATCGTGCCTGTGCTTACGGGCTCCGCGACCAAGATGATCGGCGTACATGCGCTACTGGGAGCGATCAGCGAGATGTTCCCCTCGCCGCTGGACCTGCCGGTCAAGACGAACGGGGACGCCATTAAGGCCGATGCTTCGGCACCGCTGGTAGCGCTGGTGTTCAAGACCGCCGCTGACCCCTACGTGGGCCGTCTCACCTACTTCCGCGTGCTCTCAGGCGCGTTCAAGGCCGATTCACAGGCCTGGAACGCCAATCGCCAGGCGGGGGAGCGCATCGGCCCCGTGTACCACATGAGCGGCAAGACCCAGCAGCAGGTGTCGCAGGTGACGGTGGGCGACATCGGCGCGGTGGCGAAGCTGACCGAGACCCAGACCGGCGATACGCTGTGCGCGAAGGAGAAGCCGGTCACTCTGCCATCGATATCGTTCCCCGAGCCGGCGTTCAGCGCCGCCATCACCCCTAAGACGAAGGCGGACCTGGATAAGATGGGCAGCGCCCTGCAGCGCATCGTGGAGGAGGACCCCAGCCTGCACCTGGAGCGCAGCCCTGATACGGGCGAGACGATCCTCTCCGGGCTGGGCGACTCACACGTAGAGGTGGCGCTGGAGAAGATACGCCACAAGTTCAGCGTGGACTTGGAGATGACGATGCCGAGGGTGCCCTACAGGGAGACGGTACATGGGACGGCGACGGCGGAGTACACGCACAAGAAGCAGACCGGCGGTCACGGCCAGTTTGCGCGGGTGGAGGTGAAGGTGGAGCCGCTGCCGCGGGGCACGGGACACGAGTTCGAGAACAAGACCGTGGGCGGAGCGGTGCCGAAGCAGTACGTGAGCTCCGTTGAGAAGGGCGTCCTGGAGGCGATGCAGGAGGGGGTGCTGGCCCGCTACCCGATGATCGACATGAAGGTTATGCTGGTCGATGGCAAGGAGCACCCGGTGGACTCCTCAGACATAGCGTTCAAGATCGCGACCGTGCAGGCGGTGAAGCAGGGCGCTCAGGATGCCCACCCGGTGCTGCTGGAGCCGATCATGAACATGAAGATCACGGTTCCGGAAGCGAACATGGGCGAGATCATCAGCGATCTCAACGGCAAACGGGCACGGGTACAGGGGATGACGCCTACCGGTTCGATGACGACGGTGGAAGCGCAGGCGCCGATGGCTGAGGTGCAACACTACTCAGCCGATATGCGATCCATGACGCAGGGCCGCGGCCACTTCATGATGTCGTTCTCGCACTACGAGGAGGTGCCGGCGCACGCGGCGCAGAAGGTGATTGAGGCGGCGGAGAAGCAGCGGGAGGCGGCGAAGGCGTAGAGCGGCAGCGCCCTACTCGCGGGCGATGATGTCGGCGTCGATGATCTTCCACTCGGGGCCGACGCGTGACCAGCGGGCGCGGACGGTGAAGGACTGGGGTCCGATGTACTTGACGTCGTACAGGTAGTCGTCGCCGTCCCGGCTGTTGCCCAGCAGCTCATAGCTGTTGATCTGCATGGCGGTGCCGCCGCCGGCCTCCTGCTGGAGCTTCATCATGGCGTCCGGCATCAGGTCGTTCATGATCTGGCCGATGTCCATGGTGACGATGGCTTTGGCGTGGCGGTGAACGATGTCTTCAACGGCCGAGTCCTGGGTCATGGCTCCTCCTTGCGCGGGCCTGCCTGCCGGCAGGCAGGCGGTGGATTCGATTGCGAATATACGGAGGTGAGGAGGAGCTGTCAACGGCAACGATGCGACGCGTCCTCCCTCTCCATCCCCACGTTATCTGTCCCACTCGGCCCGCCCCCGGCGTTGGCGCTGGCTATCGGGGCGTGGCCGCCACCCCCTCTACCCGCCAGCGTCTACGATACGGAGGAAGCGGTGCTTGCCGACGCGGATGACCATGCCGGGTTCCAAGGGGTTCAGATTGGAAGCAATCTTCCGGCCGTTAATCTCAACGGCTCCCTGCTTGATCAGTCTACGGGCTTCAGAAAGGCTCGACGCAAGACCGTATGTGTGGATAGCAGACCCAAGATCATAAGTCTGGATTCCGGCCTCCCGCGAGCTTGGGCTAATCTTAGCCTTTGGCAAGGCACTCAGCGGCACCTCAATCGCTTCCTCCGGCAGCTCGCGCTTGCGGAAGGTACGCACGAAGTCCTCCTCCGAGTCCACCGCCGCCGCATCGCTATGGAACTGGGCGACGATGTCGCGGGCGAGGCGCATCTTGTGGTCCATGGGGTTGGCGCTGCGCTTTTCGACGGCCTTGCGGATAGAGGTGAGCTCATCATCCGGCACATCGGTTAGGAGCTCGAAGTAGTCCGCAATCAGCGTGTCGGGGATGGACATGAGCTTGCCGTACATATCGTGTGGCGGGTCATCGATGGCGATGAAGTTGCCCAGGGACTGGCTCATCTTCTGCGTGCCGTCCAGGCCGACGAGCAGCGGCATAATCATGACAACCTGCGGCTGCTGTCCCTCTATTTTCTGCAAGTCGCGGCCGACGAGATTGTTGAACGTCTGATCGGTGCCGCCGAGTTCGACGTCCGCCTCGATGCACACGCTGTCCCAGCCCTGCATCAATGGATAGAGCAGCTCGTGGATGCCGATTTCCTGCTCGGCTTTGAAGCGCTTCTCGAAGGTGTCGCGTTCGAGCATGCGGGCGACGGTCTTCTTGCTGGCCAGCCGCAGCACGTCGGCGAAGTTCATCTTGGCCAGCCATTCGCTGTTGGAGCGGACCTCCAGCTTGTCGGGCGACAGGTCCAGCACCTTGCCGGCCTGGTCGAGATAGGTCTGGGCATTGGCTTTGATTTGCTCGGGCGAGAGCATCGGGCGTGTCGCGTTGCGGCCGGAAGGGTCGCCGACCATGGCGGTGTAGTCGCCGATGATCAGCACACCCTTATGCCCGAGGTCTTGAAACTGCCGCAGCTTGCCCAGCACGACCGTGTGGCCGAGATGGATGTCCGGCGCGGTCGGGTCCAT
>JADFRV010000014.1 GCA_022561095.1 Chloroflexota bacterium
GCGCTCCTTCGCCAGTCGCGACGCCTCCTCCACCGCAGCGACCGGGCCGCCGACCACCACCTGTGAGGGTGAGTTATAGTTGCAGAGTTCCACGCCGGAGCCGCGGTAGACCTCGTCCAGCGCCTCGCCGTTGAGGCCGATGATCGCCGCCATAGTCCCGGGCTGCCGCTCGGAGGCCTCTTGCATGAGGCGTCCCCTGGTGGCGACAAGAGAGACCGCGTCCTCAAGGCTGAGGGCGCCGGCGGCGACCAGGGCGGTGAACTCGCCCAGACTGTGGCCGGCCATGAAGGCTGGCTGGCGCCGTAGGGCACCGTTCTCCAGGGCGGCGGCGAGGCAGGCCAACGAGGCGGTCAGAATCGCCGGTTGGGCGTTGGCGGTGTCCCGCAGTTCCTCATCGGGGCCCTCAAAGCAGAGCTTCGTTAGGGGGAAGCGCAGGACTTGATCGGCCCGCTCGAACACCTCTCTTGCCAGCGGAAAGGCATCGAAGAGGTCGCGGCCCGCTCCCACCTGGTGGGAGCCCTGGCCGGGAAACAGGATGGCCAGGCTGGCGTCCCGGGGTGTGGCGCGGAGCCTTTCGGCGAGGTGGGTGGAGAGAGCAGATGCCTGAGGCATGCCGGTGCCCCTAGGCCTCACGGGCTTCCATCTCCTGCGTCAGCTGTCCCAGGTGGCAGTTGGGGTTGGGGCAGCGTCCAAACTCGTCCAGCCGCTTGCGGCAGAACGTACAGTGGGTGGCGTCCCACCAGACGAAGTAGGTGATTGCGGCGGCGCCTGCCAGGATGAGGCTGAGGGGCAGGAGGATGATCGCTAGTCTACGTCGCATTTCGTATGTAATATCCTGTGCGGCCAGGCGAAGTATAGCATGAGCTCTCAGCGGGAGAGAAGGGCAGCTCTACTACTCACTGCCACCGGCGCGCCGCGCGGCGCGGGCAGTGACGTTCAGCACCTCTCGGCCGCGATAGGTGCCGCAGACTGGGCAGGCCTGGTGGGAGGGCCGCGGTGAGCGGCACTGTGGGCAGACGACCAGGCTGGGCGTGCGCATGGAGATGTGCGTGCGCCTCCGACCCTGGCGTGATTTAGATGTCTTCTTCTTCGGTAGAGGCATCGGTCAGCTCCCTTCATGATCCTTAGCGTTGAGGGCGGCCAGCGCCTGCCACCGCCCGCCGGTCTGCGGCGGGCAGGAACAGAGGCCCCCGTTCAGGTTGGTGCCGCAGGTGGAGCAAAGGCCAGCGCAGTCCGGCTGGCAGAGTGGCTTGCTGGGGGAGGAGATGAGGGCGTACTGACGCAGGGATTCACCCAGGTCAAGCATAAGTCTAGCGTCGATGACGAATCCGTCCTCCGCCTCGGCGGGGGTGATGTGCTTACCAGAGACCGGATCGATTAGGGGGATGAACTCCTCCTTGAAGTCGATCTCAATCGGCGATTTCGTGGGGGCGAGACAGCGGCTGCACGTGCTCCGGATCTGGGCCGTTGCGCTCACCATTGCGAGAAGGCCGCGATCGGTTCTCAGCAGATCGGCGTTTCCCCGTAGGTCTGTAAGGGCGGCGTCGTCATCCAGGAAAAGGCTCCGGTGCCGAAGCTCGAGGGTGAACTCCGTGCCGACCGGCTGGCGCAGCTCTTGAGATACTCGGAATCGCATGGTTTGTAGGCCTTGAAAAAGCTGGGATCGTGTGAGGAGCGAAACTAGTTCAAGATGTTCACGCCAAACTGGTTATTTTCACCTTGTCAATGCCCAGACCTAAGTCTATAATCCCGTCGCAGGCATTGTCCACCTCGCTCACCCATCCCGAGAGGCTGCCTATGTCCGTTCGTAATGACAACCGCAGCTGAGCTATTCGCCCTCCAGAGGACCGACCTGGCTTTCGATAGCAATGTGGCAAGACTAGCCGAAGTAGAGGCTCAACTGGGCGAGACGGAAGAGTTGACAAGCGCCCGCGAGCGGGTGGATCAATGTCGGGAAGAGGTTCGCGAGATACAAGCACGTAAGAAGGAGTTGGACTTTCAGGCAGAAGAGGCGCGAGGAAAGGCCGCCGAGATCGAGGGCAAGCTGTACGGCGGCACCATGAAAAACCCCAAAGAGCTGGAGGACTTCCAGGCGGATCTAACCTCTCTTCGGGGCCAGCTTGGGAAACGAGAAGACGCGCTTCTGGAGGCTATGCTTGAACTGGAGGAGGGCGAGGTGGCCCTGAAGGAGGCGGAGAGGGCGCTGGCGGAGATTGAGACATCTTGGAAGGCCGAGCAGGTTGTTCTTGGGGAGACGCAAGCGACGCTAAAGCAAGAGATCGCGGAGTTGGAAGCGAAGCGTTTAGACCAGATCGAAGGCATGGATCGCGTGGCCCTCAGCTTGTACGGGATTCTTAGAGAGCGCCGGCAGGGCACCGCTGTCGCCGTAGTGGAGCGCGGTCTGTGTCAGGGCTGCCGTATAACCCTACCCATGTCGATCCTTCAGCAGGCGCGCGCTGGCGTTGGCCTAGTGCAATGCGTTAGCTGTGAGCGAATCCTGCTGGTGAACTAGCGTGCGAGCTGTAGGCTACTTTCGAGAGAAAGGCGGCGGGGGCCCCTTGGCCGAGCAGAGCAAGGCGTTCTTGGAGTTTTGCCACAGCAACGGCTACGAGGCGGCTGCTGTGTTTCTCGATGCTTCGCCGACGGTTGAGGAGGTTCCTGGCTTCCGGCAGATGATTGAGTTCCTCTGTAATCAGCGCGACCGGGGGTTCATCATGGTGGCCGTGCCCGGCTTGGCCAGCCTGGGGGAGAACCTGACGGAGTCGGCTCGCCGATATTTCCAGCTCTCCAGCCTGGGTGTGAACGTCGTCACGCTGGACGGCGGCTCCGATGCGGGGGCCGAGTTGCTGAAACAGTGGGCGGTGGCGCGCAAGAACGGACGCTTGGGTGAGAAGGTGCGGGCGGCGATGCGCAAGAAGGCGGTCAAGGGTGAGGCTCTGGGCCGTCCCCCCTACGGTTACCGCGTAGGCCCCCGGCGGCGACTTCAGGTCATACCGGAAGAGGGTTCTGTGGTTCGGTATATCTTCAGGCTGTATCTGAAGGATGGCTTGGGGATACGGCGCATCGCTCGGCGCCTGAACGAGGAAGAGCTGCGCACCCGCCGCGGATTGCAATGGAGCATGGTGACGGTGCGGGATCTCCTCCGCAACCGCGCCTATCTGGGTACCTACAGTCGTTTCGGTGTGAGGGTGCCTGCCAGTCATCCGCCCTTGATCTCACCCGTTGACTTCCAGCGGGTACAGGAACGGCTCGATGAGCGACGGCCCAAGTCCACAGCCCGTGAGACCTCCCGCTTTCTCCTGTCCGGTCTTGCTTATTGCGGCTACTGCGGGAACAAGATGATTGGCGTGACTCGCAGACAGCGATGGCAGCGGCGGACCGATGGCGAGATACGAACCGCCCTCTACCGCTATTACCAGTGCGAATCGCGGACGAACCGTAGCCTGTGTGACTATCACACGCGCCGCGCCGAGGCGCTGGAAGAGGAGGTGCGGGGGGAGCTTCTGAACGGGCGGGCGGAGATACCAGGGGTGATCGCAGATGATAAGGAGGCTCGCGCTGAGGGGCAGGGGAGGCAGCTTCGCGATAAGATGCGGCGGCTCGACCGCCGGCTAGAGCAATACCTGGACGCCGCCGCCAGCGGTCGTATCGACAAGGAGAGGCTTCTCTCCCTCGGCCTGGAGGTCGCCAATGAGCAGCTCGCTGCCGAGGAGGCCCTGGCTGAGCAACAGCGGCAGGCGCAGCGGCAGGCCACGGAGGCGGAGCGGCGGCAGCACAGACGGGAGGCGCTAGCCCGCTATCGGGAGCAGTGGGACCGGCTGATGTTCCCTGAGCGATACGACCTGCTGAGGGAGCTTGTGGAGCGGGTGGTGGTGCGCGATGACTGCATTGAGGTCTCCCTAAGGCCGTAACTGGTGTGGCTGCCGTCAAGTGGATCATCTACAGTGATGGTGCCTCACGAGGGAATCCCGGTCCGGCCTCTATCGGCGCCGTAGTCTACGACGGCTCTGGACGTGAGCTCCACACTGTGTCTCGCCGCATCGGCCGGGCGACGAATAATGAGGCGGAGTACCGCTCCGCCATCGCTGGCCTGGAGGCGGCGCTCGCCCTGGGCGCGCGGGATGTGGAGCTGCGAATGGACTCCGAGTTAGTGGTGCGCCAGATCAACCAGATGTACAAGGTTCGTAACCCTTCCATGAGGCGGCTTTTCGGGCGCGTCAAGGACCTACAGTGGCGCTTCGCCTCGTTTGAGGTTCGGCACGTGAGGCGGGAGAAGAACCGCCGTGCGGACGGGCTGGCCAACGAAGCTCTCGACCGCGATTAACACACACATAGAGCTGTCGTCTACAAGTGAAAGAGATTGGGATGCCGTGTCGCGTCACGTCGTGGTCCTTCCGTTGGTGAGGCCGGCGTCGGTGCTATACTGGGAATGGCCCAGTAGACCGGGTGACCGCCGGTTCCCGCCCTAGGCGGGGACGGGAGGAAGGTCCGAGCTCCACCGGGCGGCGCGCTGGGTAACGCCCAGGCGGGGTGACCCGACGGAAAGTGGCACAGAAACATACCGCCCTCGTTACTGGGGGTAAGGGTGAAATGGTGGGGTAAGAGCCCACCGGCTCCGGCGTGAGCCGGAGGCCGGCCAAACCCCGCGCGGAGCAAGGCCAAATAGGAGGGCTTGCTTGCCCTCGGGCAGGCATAAGGGCGCCCGGCCCGGTGCCCTCGGGTTGGCCGCTTGACCCCGTTGGTAACGGCGGGGCTAGATTGATGGTCACCGGTCGCCTCAGGCGACTACAGGACTCGGCCTACAGGTCTACTGGGTCTTTATAGGAAACGAAACGGCCGCGAGGCCGTTTTTATCTTTGGCGATGATACTGAAGGATCTGGCTACTCACCTTCCGGGAGCGGGTCTCGTCGGCTCCGGCGAGGTGGAGTTCAACGCCATCGAGTATGACTCGCGCCGCCTCCGACAGGGGGCATTGTTCGTGGCTGTGCCGGGGTTCACCGTAGATGGTCACAACTATCTGCAGCAAGCAATCGCGGCCGGCGCGTCGGCTCTCCTAGTGCAGGCGGATCGCCGTCCCAAGTGGGCGGGGCTGGCTATACCCTGTCTGGCGGTGCCCGACACGCGCGCGGCGCTTGCTGCGGCAGCGGCCGCCTTCTTCGGCTGGCCGGCTCGACGGCTCACCGTCATAGGTGTCACCGGCACCGATGGCAAGACGAGCCTTAGCCACCTCATCACCCATGTCCTAGAGTCGGCGGGCGAGCGCGTGGGGCTGATAAGCACTGCGGAGAACCGGGCCGCCGGGCGTGCGCTGGCCGACAGCGGCCGTTTCACGACTCCGCAGGCGCCGGAGGTGCAGTCCATGCTGGCGGAGATGGTGGAGGCCGGCTGCCGCCGCGCCGTGTTGGAGGCTACCTCCCACGGGCTGGCGCAGCACAGGCTCGACGGCTGCGAGTTCGACGTGGCAGTAATGACCAACGTGACCAGCGACCACATCGACTTCCACCGCTCGCAGGAGGAGTATCTGGCGGCGAAGGGCCGTCTGTTCCAAATGCTGGACACGGCTGTTGACAAGGGTATCGTCAAGACGGCCGTGCTGAATGTCGACGACTCTGCCCACCATCGCTTTCGGTCGCTGACCCAGGCCCGGGTCGCCACCTATGGGCTTGACGCTCCGGCAGACGTCACCGCGGCTGACCTGCGGCCGGACGGTTGGGGGACGCGCTTCCGTGTGCGGACGCCCGTCGAAGAGGCGGAGGTCCGCCTGGGACGGCCTGGGACGTTCAACGTGGCGAATGCACTCGCGGCGGCAGCGACCTGCTTGGCGCTGGCGCTGGAGCTGCCCGCCATCGTGCGTGGCCTGGAGTCCTGGCCGGGAGCGCCGGGCCGGATGGAGCGCCTAGAAGAAGGGCAGCCGTTCAGCGTCGTCGTTGATTTCGCTCACGCTCCGCTGTCGCTGCGGCGCGTCCTCACGGAGCTGCGCAGCCGCAGCCGCGGCCGCATAATCGCCGTCTTCGGTTGCATCGGTGAGCGGGAGGTGGACCGGCGCTACGCGATGGGGCAAGCGGCGGCTGAGCTGGCCGACTACACGTACGTGACGGACGACAACCCGTACTCCGAGGACAGGGACGCTATCATCGCCGAGATCGCCCGTGGGCTGCGCGAGGCTGGCAAGAAGGGAGGCCACGACTTCGCTGTGGTGCCCGACCGGCGCGAGGCGATCGCCCAGGCGCTGGCGATGGCGGTGGATGAGGACGTTGTGCTTCTCGCCGGAAAGGGTCACGAGCGTGAGGTGCACCTGGCCGGCGGCTCGTATGAGTGTGATGACCGTGAGGTGGCGCGGCGGGTGCTGGCTGAGCTGTTCCCGGCGCGAGGATGAGGGCTACCCATATTCTTCAGCCTTCATTGGCGCCCTTGTAGGGCGCTTGACGGGTGTGTTAGGATGCTTTGCAGAAAAGGAGGTGATGTGAATGGGTGATAGATCTAGCGATGGCCGTAGGCCTGTCCATTCGCACCGTCACCTCTCCGAGGTGCAGGTGTAATAGCTGAAAGGCGCGTGGACAGGTCTACGTGCCTAGCGCAAAAAACCAGCCCGCACGGGCTGGTTTTTTGTTGCCCGCGTGAGCTATCCTCACCTCGATGGCTATGCAGCTTAATCTGACGCTTGTGGAGGAGCGGCTCAAGACTCGCTGTGTGGGCAGAAACCTCCTCTACCTGACGCGGACTCCCTCTACGCAGGACGTGGCCCGCGCGGAGGCAAAGCGAGGCGCCCCGGAGGGCACCGTCGTCCTCGCCGAGGAGCAGACGGCTGGGCGCGGCCGCCTGGGTCGCTCCTGGGTCTCGCCGGCGGGGAAGAACCTGTACCTCACCCTGGTCATGCAGCCGCCGGCCGAACGGCTTCGCGTCCTAAGCATCGTCTCACCGCTGGCGGTAGCGGAGGCGCTGGAGGAGGCTGTAGGGCTGCCGTCGCGCATCAAGTGGCCCAACGACGTGCTCGTTGGAGGCCGCAAGATCGCGGGCATACTCATCGAGACGGAGCTGGCGGGCGAGGCCGTGAAGTACGCCCTCGTGGGCATCGGGCTGAACGTGAACTTCGACGTGGGGGCAGCGCCGGAGATCGCCGATATCGCTACCAGCGTGCGACGGGAGCTGGGCCGCGACGGCTCGCGCGAGGAGCTGCTGGCGGCGCTGCTCAACGCCTTCGAGGCGCGCTATTCGGAGGCGCTGGAGAGCGACGCTGTCTTCCAGGCCTGGCGGTCGCGACTGGAGACGTTGGGACGGCGGGTGCGCGCCACGCTGGGCGAGCGCGTGGTGGAGGGCGTGGCCGAGGACGTTGACGCCGAGGGCAGCCTGCTGATCAGGCGCGAGGACGGCTCCCTGGCGACCGTGGAAGCGGGCGACGTGACGCTCAGCGGGTAAGGCTGGCCGCTAGTCCTTCTCCTCGCCCTCCACGGGCACCTGGCTACGGCCGCCGCTCTGTCCGCCGCCGCTATCGCCGCCTACACCCCGCATGAAGTGGCCGATGATGTCGATCGGCACCGGGAAGATAATCGTGCTCTGACGCTCCGTCGAGATCTCGGTGAGGGTTTGGAGGTAGCGCAGCTGCATAGTGGTGGGTGTGGCGGCCATTATCTTGCCGGCCTGGGCCAGCTTCTCGGCCGCCTGGAATTCGCCCTCGGCGTGGATGATCTTGGCGCGGCGCTCCCGCTCGGCCTCGGCCTGCTTGGCCATGGCGCGGACCATCTCCGGCGGCAACCCGATGTCGCGCACCTCGACGATCGTCACCTTGACGCCCCAGGGCTCGGTGGCCTCGTCGATGATCTTCTGCAACTGCTGGTTGACCTGATCTCGCTTGATCAGCAGTTCGTCCAGTTCGGACTGGCCGAGGACACTGCGCAGGGTGGTCTGAGCTACCAGCGAAGTAGCGCGGACGTAGTCCATCACCTTGACCACGGCATCGTTCGGGTCTGTGACGCGGAAATAAACCACGGCGTCTACCTTGACGGTGACGTTGTCGCGGGTGATGACGTCCTGGCGCGGGACGTCCATCGTGACGATACGCAGGTCCACGATCACCATCCGCTCCACGATGGGGATGATGAGGAACAGCCCGGGCCCGCGGGCGCCGACGAGCCGTCCCAGGCGAAAGATGACGCCCCGTTGGTACTCGGGGACGATCTTTACCGCCAGGGGGAAGAGGGGGATCACGAGGAAATACCCCATGACTGTCAACATCCGCGATAAAAAGCTATTGCCCGCCGGCGCGGCGGATGGTTCTGGCTGAGTGGACATGAGCGTCATTCTCCTTCCGGTTGCTGCTGTTTCCTGACCTTCAGTCTAAGCCCGTGAATCTCAGTGATAACTACCCGCTCTCCTGGCTGGATGATACCCTCCTCCGACTCGGCAGACCAGGTCTCACCTTCCAGGAAGACTAGCCCCTCTGGGTTAAGCACGGAGCGGGCCACAGCCTCGTGCCCAACCATAGTCTCCACGCCCACCTGGGCGGGCATCCTGCGGATGCGGACGAGGTTCACCAGCACGAACACAACCATCGCTCCCATAGTGGCGGCCAGACCGATGAGCAACCATCGGGAGATCTGGAACTCCGGCGGGTTGCCGCTGGTGAGGAGGAGGCCGCCCAGGATCAGGGCGACAACACCTCCGCCGCCTAATATCCCTCCGCTGGGCACGAAGATCTCCAGCCCGAACAGGACGAAGGCGAAGATGATCAGAGCCACGCCCGCCTCGTTGAACGGTATCACGCTGAGGGAGAAGAACCCCAGTATCATGGCGATGACTCCGAACACACCGGGGAATATCACCCCCGGGTTGACGATCTCGATGAAGATCGCCAGGGAGCCTAACGATAGCAGCAAAAGCGCGATGTTCGGATCGGCGATGAGGTCCAGGAACCGCTCGGTGAGGCTCATGTTGTTAAACACGACCTCGGCGTCCGCCGCCTGGATGGTAACCTGACGGCCAGAGTTCAGGGTGACCTCGCGTCCGTCTATCGAGTCCAGCAGTTCGTCCAGGTCGCCTGCAATGAAGTCGACGATGTTCTTCTCTACGGCCTCCCTAGCCGTGTAAGACCGTGCCTCGGTGACAGTCTCCTCCAGCGCCTCCGAGTTCCTCCCCCTCACGTCGGCGATGCTCCTTATGAGGGCCCTGGTGTCTTCCTCTATCTTCTTCTCCAGCGTCGTCGGCACATCCTCTCCGCCGGTAGTAATAGGGGAGGCAGCGCCGATGTTGGTGCCTGGCGCCATGACGGCCACGTTAGCGGCGGCGGTGATGAACGTCCCCGCCGAAGCCGCCCGCGCCCCTCGTGGGGATACATAGACGACGAGAGGGACTTCGGCGCCGAGGATCCTTTGCACAATATCGCGTGTCGAACTTAGCAGGCCGCCCGGCGTGTCCAGCCGGATCACCACCGCCGACGCATCCTCGTCTTCGGCGGCGTCAATGCCACGATCCAGGTAGCGCTCCATCACGGGACCCACCACACTGTCGGTGGTGAGGACGTGCACCGCGCCCGGCGCTGCCCCCGGCCCGCCGCCGCAGGCGAAGCCGATCACTCCCAAGATGATGAACACGGCGGCGATGGTCAGCCGCAGAGAGCGGACGGGAGAAAACGATATGCTGCCGAAAGCGGTCATGTATGGAGTCTCGGAGCAATGGACGATGCAACGACATTATACAGTGGGCGAGCGGATGGTGCCGGTTCGTTGAATGGGCGCTGGCGCTGCGCTAGAATGAGGCACACCCCGCAGGAGATACATCGTATGGATAAACCTACGCGCTGTCGCGGCATGCGCGATATGCTGCCGGACGAGATGAGACGTTTTCGCCGCGTGGAAGAGGCGTTCCGCGCGGCCTGCCTTGGCTGGGGATACGAGGAGATTCGCACCCCGGTCCTGGAGTACCTCCACCTGTTCACAACGGCCGGGACCCTCTCGCCTCAGATGCTGGGCCGCGTCTACTCGTTCCTCGACTGGGATGGTTGGAGCGGCGAGCGCGTAGTGCTCCGGCCCGACTCCACAATCCCCTCGGCGCGGCTGTACGCCGACTCCCTGGACGGCGGCGACGTGGCCAAGCTGTTCTACGTCCAGAATGTGTTTCGCTTCGCGGAGGGCGACGAATCGCGAGAGGACTGGCAGTGCGGGGTTGAGCTCATTGGAGATAGCCAGCCTCGGGGCGATATCGAGCTTGTTCTGCTGGGGCGTGAGGTTCTCGCTCACCTCGGCCTGCAGGTCGTGGTGAGGCTTTCCCACCCTGGGCTGGTGCGGGCGGTACTGGCGCGGGCGGGGCTGGACGCCTCGGAGCAGCTAGCGCTGTACGACCGCATCCTGGATGGGGACGATTTGGCGCTTCGGGAGCTACAGGAGCGGTTGCCTGAAGTGGGCGGTTCTCTGGAGATGCTCCTGTCTATGGAGGGCGAAGGCGTGGCCTACCTCGGCAACCTGCGCAGCAGCTTCGGCGGGAGTATCCCCGAGCTGGAGCGGTCGTTAGACGAACTTGCTGTGGTGGCCGGCGCGCTTGAAGGCCTGGGTTGTCGTTGTCTGATATCGGCGGCGATGGTGCGTAACTTCGAGTACTATACCGGACCGGCGTTCCAGTTCGAGGTTGCGGGCCGCCGGGTTGGTAGCGGTGGACGCTACGACGCTCTGTTGTCGCTTATCGGCGGTCGGCAGGTGCCCGCGTCCGGTTTTGCCCTGGAAGCTGGAGCACTGGCCGGGTTGCTGTCAATGGAGGCGTCCGAGCGACGGATCGCCACGGTCGCTGTCAAGGCAGCCGACGGCGAGGCGCTGGCGTTGGCGTTCCGTCTGGCATCCACCCTGCGGGCCGAAGGGCTGACCGTGCAGGTGGCGGGAACGCCGCTGGATGGCGGCCCAAGCGTGGAAGTCGCGGGCGAGGAGTTCGTGCTCTCCGGCGTAGGCGGGAAGGCTCGTCGTTTGGCGAGTGTGGAGGCAGTGGCGGAGGCGCTGCGAGAGTCCGGCTGTGATTAAGCTCGCCCTTCCTGCGGGTGACCTGCGCACCCCCGTCTCTAACGTTCTCGATTCGGCCGGGCTGAGGGTCGAAGGCTATGGCGAGGGCTCCCGCACCTACATCCTCAGGGTTGGCGGGCACGAGGGGGTGGCTGCGCGAGTCTTCCGTGAGAAGGACATCCCGATACAGATCGCGCTCGGCAACTACGACCTCGGCGTGTGCGGTTTAGCGTGGATCGAGGAGTTGCGCGCCCGGTTTCCCCAGCACCCGGTGGTACCGCTACGGGACATGGGCGTTGGACGCTCGGGGCTGTACCTGGCCTCGGCGGCGGACGGTGGCCGTGAGGTCTCTTCGCTGGGCGGCCGGCGCGGCCTCCGCATCGCCAGCGAGTATCCGAACCTCGCGGAGGCGTTCGCTCTGGCGGCGAGGCTGCCCGCCTATCGCGTGCAGGCGGTATGGGGAGCGGCCGAGGCGTATCCCCCCGAGGACGCAGACCTGGCGGTCATAACCGCCGCAGATGAGGCTGCCGTGTCCACTTACGGTCTCAGTCCCCTGCATCGTCTACTGGACGGCTCCGCCTGGCTAATTGCAAACGCCGGTAGCCTGGCGAGGAAGGACCTGAGTCCCTTGCTGGACCTACTGGCGCGCGGCAATAGCCATGGAGAAACGCCGCACCTGCGCCTGCCGCCACCGCTGCCGACGGGGGCCCAGAAGCAGCCGGCGGCCCCATTGCCCGCTGAGACGCTTCGGATGGCGTTGCCGGATGGCCACCAGCAGCGGCACGTGGTGGCGGCGCTCCGGGATGCCGGTCTTCTGCCTCCCCGAGGTTACGACGAATCGCAGTGCCTGCGCCGGCCCGAGAGTCCTATCGAGGGGCTGGAGATCAAGGTGATCCGCCCGCATGACATGCCTCAGCTCGTCGCCACGGGCGAAATGGATCTGGCAGTGACCGGCCGAGACTGTGTCAACGAGCACCTGAGTCGGTTCCCCTCCAGCCCTATCGAGGAAGTGATTGACCTGCAGCGGGCTCAGTTCGACCTCGCCGCGGTCGTAAGTGAGGGGGTGACTGCGTCCGACCTGAGTGGCGCCCTGGAGCACTGGCGGGCGCAGGGGCGGCGGGTGATCCGCGTGGCCTCCGAGTTTCCCGGCATCGCTGACGCCTACGCCCGTAGGCGTCAGCTGGGGCGATACCAGGTCATACCTATCGCCGGGGCCTCCGAGGGGTTTGTGCCCGAGGACGCCGAGCTGCTGATTGAAGGCACTGAGACCGGCAAGACGCTCCTTGAGAATAGGCTCAAGCCTATAGAGCTGCTGTTCCGCTCCACGACCTGCCTGGTCGCGGGCAAAGGGCGAAAATTCAGGGGACGCCGCCGTAAGGTGTTCGACCACGTACTGTCTGCGCTGCGGTCGTCCTCGAAGGCGGCGTAGACGGTCTGATACAATTGCCGCGAGGTCAGAAGTTGAAATGCCGCCGCTCGGATTGCACACCGTCGTCGCCAAGGAGGTGGGGGACCGCCTCCGTTACCACGTCTTGGATGAGGAGAGGGGAAATCTCTACCTGGGCTCCACCGCGCCCGACATCCGTGTGATCACTCGCTGGGAGCGTGGGCGCACACACTTCTTCGACCTTTCCAACTTCGATGAGCAGAGCGGTGTCGCTGGCTTGTTCAGCGCCTATCCACGGCTGCGTGAGACCGGTGGCCTCGGCGCGGGGACCGTGGCTTTCATGGCCGGCTACGTCACGCATCTGGTTATGGATGAGCTGTGGATCAATACTATATATCGCCCCTTCTTCGGCGTGCGCTCTCCTATGGGCGGGGACCTGCGAGCCAACATCATGGACCGGGCGATTCAATTCTCTCTCGACCGCCAGAAACGCATCGACCGGGAGTTGATGGCCCACGTTTTGGACGAGGTCGCCCGCTCCGACCTGGCGCTGGAGATCGACTTCATAGACGGGAAAACGCTGCACCGCTGGAAGGAAGTCATCATGGATGTGGTTAACTCTTCCCCTGACTGGGAGCGGTTTCGGAACATCGCCGACCGCCACCTGCGGGAGACCGGGATCGAATCCCCGGAACAGTTAAAGGAGTTTCTGCGGTCGCTGCCGGACCTGGTGGACGAGACGTTGCGCTATCTGACCGAGGACCGGCTCCGTGAGTTCATGGACCTTTCCGTGGAGCATGGCGCAAGCGCGGTGAGGGAGTACTTAGAGTGCGAATAGCGCGCGGAATGGACGAAGCGAGGAGTACGGTTCTCCATCGCACGCCGTTGGAGGCGGTGGATCTCCCCTCCGTCGTGCGGGAGACGATACGCCGCACGTTCAACGCTGAGCTGGGCGTGGCCGAGGTAGTCGACCGCATCCTGCGCGACGTTCGCGAGCAGGGCGACGCGGCCGTGGCGCGGTACAATCAGGAGATCGACGGCGTCGCCGACGATCAGGCTCGCTCTCTTGAGGTCACATCCACGGAGATTGAGGACGCTTTTGAGCACCTCGATGCCGGCCTGGTCCGCGCGCTACGGGAGGCGGCTGCTCAGATTCGGCGCTTCCACGAGAGGCAGATGGAGCACGCTCTGCGGGGTTTCCGGAAGGACGGCGTGGGCCAGCAGGTTCGCCCGCTCTCCCGAGTCGGCATGTACGTGCCTGGCAGGGCAGCCGTTTATCCTTCCACCGTCCTCATGATCGCCATACCGGCGATGGTCGCCGGCGTAGAGGAGTTGGTAATGGCCACGCCGGTCCTGCCGGACGGGAGCGTGTCGCCGCTGAAGCTGGTCGCGGCTCACATCGCGGGGGTGAGTCGGGTGTTCCGTGCGGGGGGCGTTCAGGGCATCGCCGCCCTTGTCTACGGCACGGACTCCATACCGCGGGTGGATAAGATCTGCGGCCCGGGGAACGTGTTCGTGACCGAGGCGAAGAAGAGGGTTTACGGCATGGTTGGCCTGGATGGCGTGTTCGGGCCCTCAGAGACGGTCGTGATCGCCGATGGCGGCGCTGACGCCAAGCTGGTGGCGGCCGACCTCCTGGCAGGGGCCGAACACGATGAGCTGGCGACCGCGATCCTCATCTCCACCTCCGATGAACTGGTGAGCAAGGTGTTGGGCGATCTCGAGTCGCAGGTGGCCGGGCTCGGGCGTCAGCAGGTCGCTCGTGTGTCGCTGGAGGCGCGCGGCGGCGTCGCCGTGGTAGACGATCTAGACCAGGCGTTGGAGCTGGCCAACGAGTTTGCGCCGGAGCACCTCTGCCTGCACGTCGACAAGCCGGAGCAGTTGGTGAAGAAGGTGCGCAACGCGGGCGCCGTGTTCGTCGGTGCAGAATCCGCGGAGTCCATCGGCGACTTTACGGCGGGGCCCAGCCACGTGATGCCCACCGGAGGCAGCGCCCGTTTCGCCTCGCCCCTCGGCGTGCAGGACTTTCTCAAGGCGACCAGCGTTGTCGCTCTCGACGAGAAGGCGCTGGCGAAGCTGGGCCCGGCGGCCGCCGCCATAGCGCGGGCAGAGGGATTCGAGGGCCACGCGCGGGCCATCGAGCGAAGGCTGGAGAGGCGGCGCTAGCGTGCGCGAACCTTCCGACAAGGATATCCTGCGGCTGGCCCGGCAAGACCTGGTAGCGATGCCCGGCTATGCGTCTGTAGAGCCACCGGAGGTCCTAGCCAAGCGATTGGGTGTCCCAGAGGAGCGAATCGTCAAGCTGGATGGGAACGAGAACCCGTATGGCTCCTCCACTAAGGTGCGCGAGGCGCTGGCCAGCTTTCCCCGCTACCACATCTATCCCGACCCGGAGCAGCGGCGGATGAGGGAGTCGATCGCCGAGTACGTGGGGGCCGACCCGGACCGGATCGTTGTCGGCAACGGCTCCGATGAGCTGCTGGACCTGACGGGCCGGCTCTTCCTCTCGCCGGGTGACGGTGTGGTGAACGCGCCACCTACGTTCGGCATCTACGAATTCGTTGCCCGCACCTACGGCGCCAAGGTCGTGGAGGTTCCCCGCCGCGAGGAGTTCGCGCTGGACCTTGAGCCGATGGAGAAGGCGCTGGCGACCGGAGCCAAGCTGGTCTTCCTCGCCTCGCCGAACAACCCGACGGGCAACGCCGTCTCTCCCGAGGAGTTGGAGCGGCTCCTCGCGCACGATGTGGTGGTCGTGGTCGACGAGGCGTATGCGGAGTTCGCGGATGGCAGCTTCCTGCCGCTGGCGGCGGAGCGCGATAACCTTATTGTGACGCGAACGTTCAGTAAGTGGGCGGGGCTGGCGGGGCTGAGAGCGGGATATGGCGTGTTCCCTCGCGCCGTGGCGGAGACCATACGCAAGATCAAGATGCCTTATAACATGAACGTGGCGGCGCAGGCGGCGGTCCTGGCCTCGCTGGAAGACAGAGCGGCGCTGGCTAAAAACGTGAAGCTGATCGTCGACGAGCGAGAGCGTATGGCGGAGCGCCTGGCCGCGTTCCCCTGGCTGCGTGTCTACCCCTCGCGCGCCAACTTCCTGCTCTGCCAGATACAGGGCCGCTCGGCGACGGAGGTGCAGGCGCAGCTCCGCGAGCGTGGGGTGCTCGTGCGCTACTTCGACTCGCCGGGCGTGCGCGGCTGCCTGCGCATCAGCGTGGGCAGGCCGGAGGACACGGACCGCTTGGTGGAGGCGCTGGCCGAGATCGGAGCCGCCGTTGTCTGACGTGAGTGCCCGCAGGGCCGTCGTCCGCAGGCATACGCGGGAGACGGACGTATCGGTGGAGCTGACGCTGGAGGGCAGCGGTCGCTACCAGGTGTCCACCGGCGTCGGCATGCTGGATCACATGCTGGAGCAGTTGGCCCGGCACGGCCTGTTCGACATAACCGTCGAGGCGAGCGGTGATATCGAACGCGACCCGCACCACCTGGTGGAGGATGTGGGGCTGGTGCTGGGCCAGGCGCTGAACGAGGCGCTAGGCGAGCGGCGAGGCATCACCCGCTTCGGGCACGCCATCGTGCCCCTGGACGAGGCGCTGGCGCTGGTGGCGGTGGACCTGGGCGGCCGCGGTCACGCCGGCATCCAGTTCAACTTCGAGCGGGAGATGCTGGGACAGCTCCCGACGGAGAACATCTGCCATTTCCTATCCGCCTTCGCGAGTGAGGGTCGCCTCAACCTGCACGTGCGGGAGCTGGCCGGCGAGAACGACCACCACCGCGTGGAGGCCGCGTTCAAGGCGCTGGCGCTGGCGCTGCGCCAGGCCGTGGCGATCGACGTGCGGTCGGCGGGCGAGATCCCCAGCACCAAGGAAGCGCTGTAGGCCCGGTCAGTAGACCCTTCGACGGGCTCAGGGTGAGCGGCAGGGCGGATGGGAACCCCAGCGTTCACGCTGGGTCGTTGTCTGTGAGCGGCCCTGGTGGCCGCCTAGGTGCTGACCAGCTCTTCCAGCTCGAACCGGTAGTCCTCGATCACCGGGTTGGCCAGCAGCTTACGGCACATCTCGGTGAGCTGCTTCTCGGCCTGCCCTCGGCTCTTGGCGGCCAGGCTCACCTCCAGGTACTTGCCGGCGCGCACGGACTCCACGTCCGCGAACCCCAGCGAGTGGAGGGCGCCGCGGATGGTGAGCCCCTGAGGGTCGTTCACCGTTGGCTTCAAGGTGACGTAGACGCGGGCGACGTACATGGCGCTAGCCTTTCGGGTAATCCATATGGGCCTTGACCTTCTCCATCTGCTGGACGTGGTCCATGGCGTGCAGGCGCTGGAAGGCGATCCACTCCCTGAAGTTCAGCGGCCCGAACGCGGGGTGCTCCCAGGTTTGCTCCAGGTTGCCGGCCTCCGGCAGAGAGGCGACCAGCTGCCCGGTCTCCCTCCACAGGTCGGTAAGCATCTGACGCATCTCTTCGATTGATCGATCGGCGCCGGAGACGATGCCCATGCGGGCCGTCCTCGATGGAGGGTTGTCTTCCACTAGGTTGGCGATCTCCTGGTTCACTCCCTTCCCGGAGTCCAGCATGTGGCCCAGCACCTCTTTGATGCTCCACTCCTCGTCATACTGGAAGGACGCCTGCTCCTCGCTAACGCCCTCCAGGCAGCGGGCGCAGTCGGCTGCAGTGCGCTCCATTAGGCCGGCCAGATCGTCCATGCTCTTGGCGGCCTGATGACGAATGTAAGAGAGGGCCTGCTCTCCAATGTCTGTGTTCTGGGTCATGTTTACACTCCCTCTAGCTCTCGGAGAAACCGGTAGATGTCCAGCGCAGAGGTCGGATGTGGATAGCGATGACGTCCCAATCGGCGGTCTCCTGGACGTACACGCGGCCGGCGTGCTCGCCCAGGTAGCGAGTCGCCAGTCGTTCCCGCCAGACGTTGTCCAGGGGGCTGCCGATGCTGGCCATACCCTCGACGATGACGTTTCGGTAGGGCGGATCATGGGTGAAGACGGAGAGGGCGGCGAACCCTTTGTGCGACACGTTCTCCAGCTTCTGGGCACCACGGAAGGTGGAGACGGTAAACTCGCTGCCGTCGAAGTCGAACCAGACGGGGGTGACATGGGGACGGCCGTCCGGACGGACGGTAGCCAGCGCCGCCACGTGAGGCTGGCTGAGGAAGGTTTTGATGTCTGTGGAGAAGAGCGCGGCCATATCGAGCCCTGGGGGAACGGAGCGCCCGCATTCTATCGTTTCGCGACGGTCGCGGTCAAACCGGTGGCGCTGGCCGCCCCAGCCCAATGCTATGGGCGGATCAGCTCACGGCCGGTGAGTTGGTGGAACGCCTCGCGGTACTTCTCGCCGGTCCTGGCCGCAACGTCGGCCGGCAGCTCCGGTGCGGGTGGCTTGCGGTCCCAGCCTACCTCGGTGAGGTAATCGCGGACGTACTGCTTGTCGAAGCTTGGCTGGGGCCGGCCGATTTTGTACTGGTCGGCGGGCCAGAAGCGGCTGGAATCCGGGGTCAGGCACTCGTCAATGAGGGTCACCTCGTCGTCTCCTCCGGGGGCGGACTCGCCTTCGGCTCGCAGCAAGCCGAACTCGAACTTCGTATCGGCGATGATGATGCCCCGCTCGCGGGCATAGTCGCGGCCGAAGCGGTAAATGGCCAGGGAGCGTAGGGCGATGGCGTTGGCCGCCTGCTCGCCGACCAGCGCCTCCGTCTGCTCGAAGGTGATGTTCTCGTCATGGCCCTCGTCGGCCTTGGTCGTGGGGGTGAAGATGGTCTCAAACAGCTCCTGCGCCTCCTTGAGGCCGCCGGGCAGCTTGACGCCGCTGATAGTGCCCGTCTCGTGGTATTCGGCCCAGCCGGCGCTGCCCAGCACCGCGTAGCCGCGGACGATGCACTCTACGTCCAGCCGTCGCGCCTTGTGGACGAGCATGGCGCGACCGATGAGATCGCGCGGCAGCTCGGTGTCCACACCCTCGACGTGGGTGTCGTCTACGATGCGGAGGAAGTGGTTGGGGACGATGTCGCCGGTCTTCTCGAACCAGAAGGCGGAGAGCTGGGTGAGGACTAGCCCCTTATCGGGGATGCCGGTGGGCAGGACGACATCGAAGGCGGAGATGCGGTCGGTCGCAACGATGAGCAGCCTGTCGCCCAAGTCGTAGATGTCGCGCACCTTGCCGCGGGCGTAGAGCGGCAGGTCAAGGGTGGTCTCGGTGAGGACGGTGTTCACAGCCCTACCCTCCGGAAGCTATCGTCCACGTGCCGCGTATAGAATCCGTAGTCGAACAGCGAGGCGAGCTCCTCGGGGGAGAGGTGGCGCAGCACATCCTCGTCCTCGCACAGCAGATCGAGGAAGGGAGTGCGCTCCTTCCAGGCTCGCATGGCGTTCTCCTGCACCAGCTTGTACGCTTCCTGACGGCTCAGCCCCTTATCGATGAGGGCGAGGAGGACGCGCTGGGAGAAGACCAGCCCCTGCGTCAGCTCCAGGTTGCGCCGCATGTTCTCCGGGTAGACCTGCAACCCGCGGACGATGCCGGTGAACAGGTCCAGCGTGTAGTCCAGCAGGGTGCAGGCGTCCGGCAGTATGACGCGCTCCACGGACGAGTGAGAGATGTCGCGCTCGTGCCAGAGGGCGACGTTCTCCAGGGCGGCTGTCGTGTAGCCGCGGAAGAGGCGGGCCAGGCCGCAGATGCGCTCGCACTTCTCGGGGTTGCGCTTGTGGGGCATGGAGGAGGAGCCTGTTTGAGCCTCCCCGAACGGCTCCTCAGCCTCCAGCACCTCGGTGCGCTGGAGGTGGCGGATCTCGGTGGCGAACTTCTCCAGGCTGGCGGCGATGAGGGCCAGCGTCGATACGAACTGGGCGTGGCGGTCACGGTGAACGACCTGCGTGGATACGGGCTCTGGCAGAAGGCCGAGGCTGCCGCAGACGTCGACCTCGATCTCCGGCGGGACTGTGGCGTGGGTGCCCACGGCGCCGCTGATCTTGCCCACGGAGACCGTCTCCTTGGCCTGGGTGAGGCGGTGCGTCTGGCGCCGCAGTTCGTCCCACCAGGCGGCGAGCTTTAGGCCGAAGGTGGTGGGCTCGGCGTGGACGCCGTGGCTGCGGCCGATGCAGAGCGTGTCCTTATGCTCCAGAGCCTTCTCCCGGATAGCCTCCGCGAGGGCGCGAAGCTCCCGCTCCAATAGCTCCGTGGCCTCGATAAGCTGGAGAGCGAGGCCCGTATCCATGACGTCCTGGGAGGTGAGGCCGAGGTGTAGGTAGCGCGACTCCGGGCCCAGGGAATCGGCGAGGGAACGGAGGAAGACGGTCATGTCGTGGTGCATCTCCGGCAGGTAGCGGGCGATGGCGTCGAGGTCGTAGCGGGCCTTGCGGAGCTTGGGCAGGGTGTCCTTGGGGATGACGCCGCGCTGCGCCCAGGCCTCGCAGACGGCGAGCTCGACCTGGAGCCACTTGTCGTACTTGTTCTCCTCGGACCAGATGCGGGCCATCTCGGGGCGGGTGTAGCGTTCGATCATGGGCGGACGCAGGTAGGGGCGTTTGGTTGATTTCGGTAGGTTGTATCCGGCGTTTGGTTGTTTTTCGGAAAAAGTTGCGTTTTGGGGGTGTTATAGATACGGGAGGGCGGCGTTTCGTTTGATCGTTTTGCCCGCGTGGGCGCCGGGGCGATTGTGCCTAGCACGGCACCATATTAGGGCATGACGGGGCGAGGTGGAAGGGGGAGGCGGCGGGCCTACAGCGGGGGTGGCCAGCCTCGGCTGGCGGGCTCGACCGGCTGAAGCCTGTACCATGGTGGGGTTATAACCGGCTAACGGTACTCCTCCCGTGGCGGGGAGAAGACGTCCACAAGCAGGCAGGGCGCTAGGGCGGTGACCTGGTGGGGGACGTTGGAGGGGACGAGCCAGCAATCGCCGGGGCCCAGCTCGCGCTTTTCGTCGCCTAGCTCGAACAGGAAGCGGCCGGAGATCAGGTAGCCGGTCTGCTCGTGCGGGTGGGTGTGCGTGGGGACGACGGCGCCTTCGTCGATTGTGACCTCGACGAGCATGAGGCGTTCACCGTAGGTAAGGGTGCGGCGGACGACGCCGGGGAACATCTCGACGGGGTTGGCGGAGTCGTGGTCGATGAGGGGCATGGGTGCTCCTTTCGTCGGTGTCCTTAGCCCTCCGCCTGCTTCCGGCGGTAGACCTCAAGCGCCTCGCTGACTGTCGGGTGTTTGAGGGCGAGGATGGCGGCGGCGTAGAGGGCGGCGTTCTTAGCACCGTTGACGGCCATGCAGGCGACTGGAACTCCGGGCGGCATCTGGGCGATAGCGAGGAGGGCGTCCAGGCCGGACATGCCTGGCTTGCCGATGGGCAGGCCGATAACGGGGAGCGGCGTCCAGGCGGCGATGACGCCCGGCAGGTGGGCGGCCATCCCCGCGGCGGCGATGATCACCTCGAACCCCTCATCGGCGGCGGAAGCGGCGAACTGCTGGACCTTGGCGGGCGTGCGGTGGGCGGACATGACGTGCAGCTCGTGCCCGATGCCGAGGTCGCTGAGGGTCTGGAGGCAGGGCTCCAGTACGGGGATATCGGACTTGGAGCCGGCCAGGATAGCTACGCGGGGCATGGCCTGATTGTGGGAGCAAGCGAACGCACGGTCAAGGGCGGCCCTCTACCGCACCCTTGCCTCTTGCGCGGGGGCGGCGATGTCGCGGCGGTAGTGGCGGAGTGAGAAGTGGACGCGCTGAACGTTTCGGTAGGCCTTCGCCCTCGCTTCGGTCAACGTGTCGCCCAGGGCGGCGACGGTGAGGACGCGGCCGCCGCTGGTGACCACGGAGCCTATGGACGTGAGCTCCGTGCCGGCGTGGAACACCAGGACGTCCTCCTCAAGCTGGGCGAGGCCGGAGATGGGGAAGCCGGTCTGGTATTCCTCCGGATAGCCGCCGGAGGCGAGAACCACGGCCACGCACGCTTGCTCCGACCACTCGATCTCCACCTCGTGCAGGCGATTGTTCGCCACGGCCAGGCAGATCTCCAGCAGGTCCGTCTTCAGGCGGGGAAGGAGCGCCTGGGCCTCCGGATCGCCGAAGCGACAGTTGAACTCCAGCACCTTGGGCCCGTCCGGCGTCACCATGATGCCGGGGTAGAGGACGCCTCGGTAAGGCGCCTCATCGTCCATCATGGCGTTGACGGCGGCGGCCGTGATCCCCTCGTCGATCGCGTGGCCGGTTTCGGCGTCCAGCC
>JADFRV010000147.1 GCA_022561095.1 Chloroflexota bacterium
AGGCCGCTCCTCTATCTCCATCTCCGCCGAGCCGGGACCGGCGCCGCGGATGTTGCCGGAGAAGGCGTCCACTAGCAGGTCCTGGCCGGCGCCGTACAGCTTCAGCTTTTTGGCCAGCTCCGTACCCTTCGTGAACGTGTCCCAGCACAGCTTGTGGATCTCTTCGCTGTCCTCCCCCCGCTCATGGGTCATGATCAGGAACATATCGTCCCCGCAGTGGCTGACGTGATGATCGACGAGGAGGCCGCTCTGCTTCGCCTTCTCCATCTCCTCGCGGCCGAGATCCAGGATCTCCGGGTGAGATTCCGAGTGGCCCACGAAGCCGCCGATGTCCGCCTTGATCACGCTGATGGTAACCACGCATTCACCTCCGCTGTGTTGGGATATCGCTTAGAACCAGGAACCGAGAGCCGTCCTCGTGCCCGCAGCCATAGACGCTACTGCGACACGATATAGACGGATCGCCAACACGACATCTTACGGGGGCCGCCCCAGGGTGTCAAGGAGAGGCCCGTACACCCAGGCGCCTCGCCCAATCACGCCTTAATGGGTGAAGAGGCAAGCGGAAATGCGATCTCAGCTGTGGACTTAGCACCTCGTATCCTCGTTTCCTACTCCTTCGCCAGCGCCTCCAGCACCGACTCCGCCAGCCGGCGCGCCGTCCGCCCGTACTCGCCGTGCTGCGGGCTCTCCGGCTTCGCCAGAATCTGCTGGACCTGCCGCCGCAGCGCCTCCGTCCTCTCCCTCGCCAGCCCCTCGTTCAGCGGCTTGAACCCCTGCAGCTTGCGCGGCCCCTCGCGGCCCCCCTCGGAGATGTACCAGTCGCGGAAGGAGCGGCAGCCCACCCGAAACAGGAGATAGCCAAGCGGCGAGGCCACCGGCGGATAGTCCAGCCCCAGGATGCGCTCGCTCTCCTTCTGGACGGGCGAATCGTACTCCACCATCAGGTGACCGCCGGCGGGCACCAGCGTGGACAGCGCCCGGAACAGCTCCTCCTCCAACCCCGCCACTCGCAGGTCCGCCGGCTCGCCCTGGAAGCTGAGCGCGGGCTCGTAGCGGACGACCTCGAACCAGTTGTATCCGGGGTAGGGCCCCGAGTTGTGCAGGCCGAACGCTACCGGCTCCTCGCTCATGCGCCCCTCGGAATCGACGAGGAACAGCTGAAGGTAGCGCGAGCCCACGTTGTTCTTGGGCCCCAGCAGGGCGAGAAGCCGGTACGGACCCAGCGAGAGGCCCTGCAGCCGGCCCAGCGGATGCTCCTCCTCTCCTGCGAGGGCCCAGATGCGGGAGAGCAGCGCCTCCAGGCGGCGCTTGTCCTGGGGATGGCTGGGCAAAGGTGGCTCCGGCACGAGTCTCATTATAGGGGCGAGCGCCTGGAGACAGCACGCCCCTTCAGTGCTATAATCGCGCCGCCGTAGCCACGCTTTTCCCTCCCCCCAAAAGCCATGAACTATCGCCAGTCCATCGATTACCTCCTCTCCTTCGCCGACTTCGAGCGCAGCGGCCGCTTCCAGCACCGCCCTGACGTCCAGCCGGTGCTGGCGCTCCTACACCGCCTGGGCGATCCCCATCTGGGCCGCCGCACCGTCCACATCGCCGGTAGCAAAGGCAAGGGGAGCGTGGCGGCTATGTTGGAGAGCATCCTCCGCGCCGCAAAGCTGCGTACCGGCCTGTTCACCAGCCCCCATCTTCACAGCTACACTGAGCGCATCCGCATCGACGGCGAACCGATCGGCGAGGACGAGTGGGCCCGCCTGACGGCCGTCCTCCGCGAGGCGGTACAGGCTGACGACCCCCCGCCCGACGGACGTCGCCTGGTGACCTTCGACCTGCTGACCGCGCTCGCCTTCCTCGCCTTCCGTGAGCGCGACCTGGACTGTCAGGTACTCGAGGTCGGCCTCGGCGGCCGCGTGGATAGCACCAACGTGTTCGAAGCCAAGGACGTGTGCGCCGTGACCGCCATAGGCCGGGAGCACACCGAGCTCCTCGGCGATACCGTGGCGGAGATAGCCGCCGAGAAGGCGGCCATCGTCAGGACTGGCGCCACCGCCGTCATCGCGCCCCAGCGCCACGCGATAGCGCGGGAGGTCATCCGACAGGCCGCTGCGGACACCTCCTGCCCGATCGTGGATGTGGCCGGGAGCTACTCCTGGCGCCGGATCGCCCACGACCTGGACGGCCAGGCGTTCCGGCTAAACGGGCCTCGCGGCGCCCTCAGCCTGCGGCTACCGCTCCTGGGCCGGCACCAGTTGGAGAACGCCGCTACCGCCGTGGCCTGCGCCGACGCGCTGACGCAGCGCGGCCTCCCCATTCCCGATGGAGCGATCCAGCACGGGCTCGCACACGTATCCTGGCCTGGACGTATGGAGGTACTGCGTCGGAAGCCCCTGGTGGTAGCCGATAGCGCTCACAGCCGCGATTCCGCGCGACGCCTTCGCGAAACCTTGACGGATTACTTTTCCTGCCAGAGCGCGTTCCTGATAGTAGGCATGTCCGCGGACAAAGACGTGACCGGCTTGGCCCAGGAGCTATCGCCCATTGCGCGCCGAGTAACGGCTGTCCGGACCGGCCACCCGCGGGCGATGCCACCGCAACAGGTGGCAGCCGCGTTTCGCGAAGCCGGCGCCGAGGCCGAAGCGGAGAATGAAGTGTCCAAAACGCTGGAAAAGGTGCTGGCGACAGCGGCGGGCGAAGAGGTAATATGTCTCACGGGCTCGCTGTTCGTAGCGGCTGAGGGGCGGGCCTACCTCCGGGAAATTGCGGCAACGGCTTAGAGACAAGCGGCTGGGAGGCACCCGCATGGCAAGTAGGAACGGCACTCGCGTAGTTATTACGGGTATGGGGGCGATAACGCCCCTGGGCAACTCCGTCTCAGAGTTCTGGCAAGCCTGCGTTGAGGGCAAATCGGGCATCGACTATGTGACCCAGTTCGACGCCACCGGCTACCCTTCCCGCATCGCCGGCGAAGTGAAGGGCTTCGACCCGCAGGACTATATGGACCGCCGCGAGGCCCGTCGCATGTCCCGTTTCAGCCAGTTCGCGGTCGCCGCCGGCCACCAGGCGCTGCAAGCCGCCGAGCTGGATCTGCGGCGCGAAGAAGACCCCGGTAGGGTCGGCGTCATCCTGGGTAACGGTATCGGCGGCCTGCCCAACATCGAGGAGGCCGTTAACACCATCCGCGAAAAGGGCGGCATGCGCATAGACCCCTTCTTCATGCCCAAGATGCTGCCCAACATGGCCGCAGCGCAGCTCAGCATGACGCTGGGCGCCAAGGGCTACTCCAACACCGTTATCACCGCCTGCGCCGCCGGCACCCAGGCCATGGGCGACTCCCTGGACCTGATCCGTTCCGGCCGCGCCGACGTCGTTCTCACCGGCGGCAGCGAGGCGGCGCTGTGCGAGCTCGGCCTATCCGGGTTCGCCGTCATGCGCGCCCTCTCCACACGAAACGACGAGCCGCAGAAGGCGAGCCGGCCCTTCGACCGTGATAGAGACGGCTTCGTAGCCGCCGAGGGGGCCGCCATCTTCGTGTTCGAGGAGCTGGAGCGCGCCCGCCGTCGCAACGCCCCGATCATCGCTGAGATCGCGGGCTACGGCGCCTGCAGCGACGCCCATCACGTCGTCGCCCCCTGCGCCGACGGTGAAGGCGCCACCCGCGCGATGACCTGGGCCATGGAGGACGCCGGCGTTACGCCGGAGGAGATAGACTACATCAGCGCTCACGGCACCTCCACCAAACTGAACGACAGCTCAGAGACGTTCGCCATCAAGAAGGCGTTCGGGGAGCAGGCTTACCGCGTACCTATCAGCGCCACCAAGTCCATGATCGGCCACCCCTTCGGCGCCGCCGGCGCCCTGGAGTCCGTCGCCTGCCTGGAGTCCATGCGACACGGTATCATCCATCCCACTATCAACTACGAGCACCCCGATCCCGAATGCGACCTTGACTACGTCCCCAATGAGGCCCGCCGCGCCGACATCCGCGTGGCCCTCAAGAACAGCTTCGGGTTCGGCGGCCAGAACGCCTGCCTCCTGTTCAAGCGCCTCGAAGACTGATCCCGGCCTCATGTTCCGTGACCCTATACGCGGAGATAGGGGCGACAGTAGGTGAAAGTCCTGGTCGTTGGCGGCGCCGGATATATCGGTAGCGTCACCGTCGACCAACTCCTCCAGGCCGAGCACGACGTCACCGTCCTCGACAGCCTCGTCGCCGGCCACCGCGAGGCCGTCAACCGCGAGGCGGAGCTGGTGGTAAGCGACGCGCGCGACGAGGAGGCGCTGGGCCGCCTCATGGCCTCTCGCTCATTCGATGCCGTCGTTTACTACGGCGGTTACATTCAGGCCGGCGAGTCCGTCCTCAACCCTGGCCGCTATTTCGCCAACAACGTCGGCGGCTGCACCGCCCTCCTCAACGCCATGGTCGCATACGGCGTTGGCCGTTTCGTGTTCAGCTCCAGCGCCGCCGTCTACGGCCAGCCGGACTCAGTGCCCATAACTGAAGATGCGCCCGCTCGGCCCGTCAACCCCTACGGCGAAAGTAAGCTGATGGTAGAACGGATGCTGCCCTGGTACGAGCAGAGCGGCGGCATCCGCTACGCCTCGCTTCGCTACTTCAACGCCGCCGGCGCTACAGACCTGCGCGGCGAAGACCACCGGCCGGAGACTCACCTCATCCCCATCGTCCTCCAGGCCGCTCTGGGGCAGCGCGAAGCCGTCCCCTTGTACGGAACCGACTACCCTACCCCGGACGGCACCTGTATTCGCGACTACATCCACGTCTCGGACCTGGCCAGCGCCCACATCCTGGCCCTGGAGTCCGCCTCAGACGGAGACAGCGGCGTCTACAACCTAGGCAGCGGCGCCGGCTTCTCCAACCGAGAGGTCATCGAGACCGCTGGCAAGGTGATAGGAAAGCCGATCACCGTCAGAGAGGAGCCGCGGAGGCCTGGCGACCCAGCGCAGCTCGTCGCCTCTAACGAGAAAGCCAAACAGGAGCTGGGCTGGCTGCCCGCGGTTACCAGCCTTGAAGCCATCGTCGATAGCGCCTGGCGCTGGTACCAGTCCCACCCCAAGGGCTATACCTCCTGAGTTGCCCCAGGGTAGCCCCGACACGCTCCCACGCTACCCTGTCCCAAGCCCCTCCCCCACCAGCTAGAGCAGCCGCCGTTCCATGTTGGCCGCAGCCTGTGACAAGGCCTTGCTGTCCCTGCTATGCGGGTACGCAACAAAAGCGTATCAGTATGCGTCTAACGATTCGTCAATGTCACGCATACCCGCATCTCATCTCATACGCTGGGCAAGCTGGTGCCTGAGCCTGCTCCTGCTCGCCTCCTTCGGCGGCATCACCACCCCCAGCGCGGCCGAGCCGGAGGCAGTGGCCTCCAGCGTGTACGCCGCCCCGGTGAGTGTGCTTCGAGAGTTCCAGCCCCCTCAATCCGTCCCTATCACCACTCCCACGCCTGAGCCCACGCCCACACTCACCCCAAGCCCCACACCCACACCGACACCTGCGCTCGTCCCCACGCCCACACCGGCGCCTGCGGCTCAGCCCACACCGACGCCGACACCGCCACCACCGCCGCCACCACCCCAGCAATACGCTGACGGCGCAGCAGCCGCAGCCATAGTCACTCTCACCAACGACCTGCGCGCTCAGTACGGCTTACCGCCGGTGGTCGTCAACAACGCCCTCACC
>JADFRV010000015.1 GCA_022561095.1 Chloroflexota bacterium
GGAGGTGCCCGGCGGCCGGCGGCAGTGTCTCTTTCACCGGATCGAGCAACCCGCCGATGGAATCGGTGTTCAATCTCAGGGTGTCAGCCGTATTGACGCGGGCATACAGGCATTCGCCGTCATCGTTGCAAACGACTTCACTCGGACCTGAGGCGGAAATCTCGAAGTCAGCAGCCTTCATCGAACCCTTGAGCTCGTCGCAGACCTTGCGGACCACACCTTCGCCGCCGTCGTCCTCATCGAGGGTACGCCGGCCAGCTTCGATCCGGCTCAGATCGGCCTCGGCCAGCGGTTTCAGCGACCGATGCAAATACAGTTTTTGCTTGGTACCGCGAACGCCGGCGCGGATCATCTCATCGACCTCGACTGCCTGATCCCAGGCCTGACTGTCGTTCTCCTTCATGTGCCGCCAAAGGTTATCGTCATGGTACGGGCAGAAGGTACGGCTCGCGCCGCCGGGCCGGCGCACGGCCGTGAATCTGACCGGCCTGGCGGTGGAGGAGCTGGAGCGGGGCATGGTACTGGCGACGCCGGGCTGGTTGCGGCCCGCCACAGTGCTAGATGTGCGACTGCACGCCGTCCGCTACCTGCGTCGCCCGCTGCGTCACAACATCACCGTCACCTTTCACACCGGCTCGGCGGAGGTGGAGGGCCGCCTGCTCCTGCTGGACCGGGACGAAGTGCCGCCGGGGGAGGCGGCCTGGGCCCAGGTGCGCCTCGCCGCGCCGGTCGCCGCCGTGAACGGAGACCGCTTCGTCATCCGCGACCCGAACGATACGCTGGGCGGCGGTCGCGTCGTCGATACGCAGGCACGCCGCCATCGGCGCTTCCACGCGGCCACGATCGACAAGCTGGAAGCGATGGAGCGCGGCTCGCCAGGGGAGGTCGTGCTCATGGCCGTTGCCGCCTCGGAGCCGGTGACGCTACGGGAGCTTGCCAGCGGCCTCGACCTCGCCGCCGCGGAGGTGCGCGGCGCGGTGGAGGCGACTATCGAGTCGGGCGACCTGCTCGCCCTGGATGGCCAGCCGCTGACGGAGGGGTCGCTCCTGTTTTCAGCGGCGGGGCTCGCGGCCCTCACGGATCGGATGACGGACGCCCTGGCGGAGTATCACCGCCAGTCTCCCCTCCGCCGGGGCATGCCCAGAGAGGAGCTGCGCAGCCGCCTGCGCCTGGATAGCCGGGCGTTCGACCAGCTGGTGGCGCTCTGGGCCGGCCGGGGCGACGTCAAGGAGGCTGGGGGCTCGGTCTCCCATCCGGAGCACGAGCCCCGCCCGGATGCCGACCAGCAGAAGCGTGCGCGGGAGCTCCTCGCCGCCTTGCGGGCTCAGCCGTTCTCGCCGCCGGCGCCGAAGGACGAGGACGACCTGCTTTCGTACTTGGAAGACCGCGGCGATATCGTGTGGGTAGACGAAGGGATCGTGTTCGCCTCGGAGGCCTATCGCGAGATGGTAGAGCGAGTAGTGGCGCACCTGAAGGAGCGGCAGACGGTAACGCTGGCCCAGGTACGCGATCTCCTGGGCACCAGCCGCAAGTACGCCCAGGCGCTGCTGGAGAACATGGACCAGGAGCGCATCACTCGTCGCGTCGGAGACGAGCGGGTGCTGAGGGGCGGCGTCAACCGCTAGGCGCTAGGCGGCTCCGAAGGTTCCTCTTTTACGGGCTTCTTCTTGGCCACCCCTGAGCTGAGGCGGCGGTGCAGATACCAGCGGGTGCCTTGCGCCTCACCCTTCCGGCGGCGCCGACCGGGGGACCAATCGGCGTAAAGCTCGTACACCTCACCCTCCTCAGTACGCACCCGGTAGTAGCGACGCTGCTGCTGTTGCCGCCAGTCGCGGCCGCGCTGAAGCGCGGCGAAGGCGTGGTCCTCCCAGGTGGCGAGCTGCTCGCCGATCTTGTACTCGCGCGAGCCCAGGCGGAAAGCCAGCGGCACCGGCGCCTCGTCCTCGCTCAGTTGCACCTCAATCTCGCGGTCGACGAAATCGACAGGCATACTACGTCTCCGGCGCGGGCACAGTCCGCCACGGTATGAGGCGACGCCACAGCCTACCCAGATCGCCCTCCTCCCAGGAGACGAGTATCTGGCTGGCGAGGAAGATGGAGCTGTAGGTGCCCGCGATCACCCCGATCAGCAGTACCAGCAGGAAGCTCTGGATGGTTGAGCCTCCCAGTAACAGGAGGGCGCCGATGGTGAAAAGCAGTGTGACAGACGTGTTGAGGGACCGCGCCAGCGTCTCCGTAAGGCTGACGTTGACCACCTCGGCGAAGGGCGCATCCGGGTTTATCGATATGTTCTCGCGGATGCGATCGAACACGACGATCGTATCGTGAACGCTGAAGCCGATGATCGTGAGCAGGCCGACGATGAACATCGTGTTGATCTCTGTGCCGAACAGCTTACCTAGAATGGAGAATACGCCCAGTATGATCAGGGCGTCGTGGCCGGCGGCGATGATAGCGGCGATGCCGTAACGGTGAGCCTTCGGCACGTTGCGGAACGACCATAGGATGAACAGCAGAACAGCCCCTGCGGCCACGATGATAGCGATCGCCGCATCGCGGGCGATCCCTGTGGATACTATCTCCGACACCTGGCTGAAGTTGAGCACCTGGAACGGGCCTAACGCCTCCTCGAGGCCGGTCTCGATCTCGTCCCGCTCCGAAGGGGGCGCCGGCCCCACGGGCGGCCCGGCCAGCCCCTCCAGCTCGGCGGTGCGGATGATGAAGCCGCCGTCGCTCGTCCTCTGGATCCGCGCCTCTTCGTGGTCCAGATCCGCCAGCACTTCTCGCACGTCCGCCGGTTCCAGCGATCCGTCTTCGAACTCCACGGTGAAGGTCGCGCCGCTGCTGAACTCGATACCCGGCCTCAGCGCAGGCGAGATGAGCAGGGAGACGATGCCGGGCACCAGTATGACCGCTGTGAGCGCGTAGTAGAAGCCGCGCCGCTTGACGAAGTCCAGGCTCCAGCCGCGGGCCTCCCCCCTCCGCGCCCCACGGGGTAGCCCGTCCGGCACCGCCTGAGCGGCAGCCGCTCCGGCGCCTGCTTCCTCCGGCTGGACGCCGAAGAGCGCCAGGTTCCGCGCCAGCGGCGATCCCACCAGCAGCCGCAGGAACGTGCGCGTCACTGTCAGGGCTGTGAACATGCTCACCAGCACGCCGATGCCCAGAGTGATGGCGAATCCTTGTACGAGCCCCGCGTTGAACCGATCGCCGAACCAGTAGAGGATGACACAGGTGATCAGGGTCGCCATGTTGCTGGCCCAGATAGCCGTCCAGGCCCGGTTGAAGCCGTGTTCTATGGCGGCCATCAGGTTGCGTCCCGCCCGCAGCTCTTCCTTGACCCGCTCGAACACAAGGACGTTGGCGTCCACGGCCATACCCACCGATAGCACGAACCCGGCAATACCGGCCAGGGTGATCGTGATCGGCCCGATGATGGGCGGCCCCACCTTGAATATCATCAGAACCAGGGACACGTAGATGCCCAGGGCCAGCGCGGCCAGCACGCCCGGCAGCCGGTAGTACAGCACCATGAACAGCATCACGGCCAGCAAGCCGATGAGCCCCGCCTGCACCGTACGGACGACCTCACGGTCACCGAGGGTGGCGTCAACCTCCGTCTCCTGGATCGCCCGCAGAGGCACCGGCAGGGCGCCGGTGTTGAGCTGGATCGACAGCGTGCGCGCCTCGTCGAAGTCCAGGCCGGTGATGGTGGAGTTGCCGCCGGTGATGGGCTGGTTCACAGTGGGCGCACCTACGAGCTCCTCGTCCAGAAAGATGCCCAGGGGTAGGTCGACGAGCTCGGTGGTGATCTGCTCGAAAAGCAGGCTGCCTTCGCCTGTGAACTCTATGAGCACTGTGGGCGGCGGGCCTACTACCGTAGAGTTGGCCTTGAGGAAGCTTCCCGTCAGCACTCTCTCCGTGCCCTGACTGTCGGTCCCCGTTGCCGGTTCCCATACGACCTCTCCGGTCTCGCCCCCGCTGCCCAGGCACTGCGATACGCGCCCATCATCGACAGTAGCGGTGTTGACCTGCTGAGGCCCTACGGAGAATTCGCTGCCGTCCGCCGCCTCACAGACGATGCCTCCCACGTCGTCTCTGACCGGCTTGAGGAACTCCAGTTGGGCGGTCTTTCCCAGGAGCTCCCGCGCCTCATCCGGATCGATCCCCGGAATCTGCACGGCCAGCCGGTTGCTCCCTTCGCGGGTGATCTCCGTCTCCGACACCCCGAAGGCGTTAACGCGACGCTCCAGGACGTCTTTCACGCCCTCCAGGGCATCACCGATGTCCGTACCGGGCGCCAGACGGCTGGTGTCCGCCTCCAGCAGCACGTAGGTGCCGCCCTTGAGGTCCAGCCCCAGCTTCATCTCCCGACGCTCCAGGCCGAAGACGCTCAAGCCGTTGCCCGACGGCCAGTCGATGAAGTCTGGCAGGTAGCGCTTGGGCATGTCCGGCCACACCACGATGACCGAAAACACAGTAAGCGCCGTCACCAAGGCCAGGGTTATCCAGTTTATCCGGTTACGCATCGGCTACCTCTGCCCCCGTTCCACTACCGTCTCCTCCTTGATCACCTGCTCCGCTTGCGGAAGCCTCTGCGCTATCGCCGAAGCGTAGGCGCGCACTTCAAGCCCGCCCAGGTCCAGGATCACCTCCGTCGGCCCCCGCTCTTCCGGCACTCGTATCTCCTTGACCACGGCGATGAAGCCGGCCTGGGTCAGCACCTCGTCCCCCACCTGGAGATCGGCCAGCTCTCGCCGCTGTTTCGCCCGCTCCTGCTGCACCGGCCGCAGGAAGGCGAAGTAGAACAGCAGCGCTATCAGCGCCGGATAGGCTAGAGCCAGCACCCAGACTGCCATCCTAAGGCTCTCCCTCAACAGGCTGGCCCGACGTCTCCTGCGCCAGCGACGACCGGGCCAGGGCCAGCGCCTCCTCCCGGTTCGATATTTCGCCGGCGGCCTGGGCCTCCCGCAGCGTCTCCAGGAGGCGCCCGATGAGGGGCCCGGGCGAAAGGTTCAGCTCTGCCATCAACTCGTCTCCGCTCATCAGCTTGGCTGGGGAGATACTCTCCTCTTCTTGAAACCGTTTTGTGAGTATATAGTTTACCAACGCTACGTGCTGGCGCCAGTCCGATGCGCTGACGCGGGGCCCTACCGTCCCCAGATGGTCAGCCAGTGAAAGGAACAGAGTCTCGATGGCCGCTTCCCCGCAGTCGCGGAAGTAGCGGTAAAGGGCGCGCCGAGTGGGAGGCCCCTGCTGGGCCATCTGGACGGGACGCAGATGGGCCTTCACCATCGTCTGCACCAGCGCCACCTCTCGCGTCGAGAAGTGGAACCGCCGGAGGATATGTCCCACCCTGTCCGCGCCCGCATCGGCGTGGCCGAAGAAACGCATCCTGCCGGTCTCGTCGAACGTCTTCGTCTCCGGCTTGGCGATGTCGTGCAGGAGACCGGCCAGCTTGAGCACCACCAGGCGCGGCCTCTCGGCGATCAGCTCCTCGCGGAAGTAGTCGCGCGCTTCCGTCCACCAGGCGAGCTGGCCCCATAGCTCTCGCCAGAGCGTGCGCCAGTGCCGGTCGGCCGGCTCCTCCTCGCCCATGAGGATGTCCAGGTTTCGCACTGTCTCCAGACAGTGGTCAAACACGTCCCAATAGTGCTCCTTTGGTTGCTCCACGCCGCGCGTGTCCGTCATCTCCGGCAGCAGCCGCTCCAGCAGGCTGAGATCGTCCAGCAGACGCAATCCTGTACCGGCGCGAGGAGTGGCCATGATACGCATCAGCTCGTCTCGCTGTCGCTCAACAGCCACCTCCGGCAGCCGCGGCGCGTACCGCAGAATTAGCTCCACCGTCCCGGGTTCCAGCGTGAAGTCCAGCTCCGTAGCCAGGCGCGCCCCTCGCAGGGGGCGTAGAGCATCCTGGCGGAAGGCGTCTTCCCGGATCACCCTCACCAGGCGGTCGCGCAGGTCGTTCAGCCCGCCGGTGGGATCGATGACCGTCACCTCTCCCGCCGCCGCCGCAGCCAGAGATGCGGCCATGGCATCGATGGTGTAATCGCGCTCTCTCAGGTCAGCCTCGATCTCAGCCCGCAGGGGCATCAGGTCGATATGCACGTTCCGCTGAGGGAGGAGTACACGCGCCAGGTGCCGCTCCTCGGCCAGCGGAAAGTAGTGGCCTCCGTGGGCGTCCGCCAGCTCCCGTCCCAGCACAAGGGGGTCGCCGGCGATGGAGATGTCCACGTCGTGGCTGTCGCGGCCCAGAAGGGCGTCGCGGAGAAAGCCGCCCGCGACGTACGCCTCTACGCCTCGACTGCCGAAGAAACCTTCCAGGTCAGCCAGTATATCCCGAGCGTCCGCGCCGATGCCGAGGCTGACCTTGGCCATGCGAGCCTCTCTAGTCGCTCTCGCCGGAGTCGGCCTCGCTAGAGGAGTTCGCCGGCTCCTCTTCGGAGCTCGACGGCGGCTCGATCTTGATCAGGTCGTCCTTGCTCTCCAAGCGATCGATGTAGAGGACGCCGTTGAGGTGGTCGATCTCGTGCTCAAGCGCCTGGGCCAGCAGGTCATCCTTACCCCTGACGCGAACCTTGCGTCCGGATGGATCGAGCCCCTTAACGACGACCGTCAGCGAGCGGGTGAGGTTCTCCGTGCGGTACCCCGGCAGCGAGAGGCAGCCCTCATCCACCTTCCGCTCCCCGGACCGCTTGACGATCTCCGGGTTGATAAGCACGAGCGGCTCCTCATCCGGCAGGCCGATGACGATGACCCGCAGGGAGACGCCGATCTGGGGGGCGGCGAGGCCCACGCCGCTGGCCGCCCGCATGCTATCGAGCATGTCCTCGATGAGCCTGTGGATAGACCCGTCGATGGAGGGGACACGCTTCGCCTTCTGGTGGAGCACCGGGTCGCCCGCTATGCGGATAGGTTGAACAGACAACTAGCACCTCCCCGACCTGTCGGGGCGCCTGATTGAACAGGGAGTTATTCGACCCAATTCTAGCGAATCTGCGCGCTAGCGTCGCCTCACAGCAGCGTGACGGGGTCAATGTCTACCGTCCAGCCGCGGGGAAACGCCACCTCCGCCAGAAGCTCCGTCGGGTTCTGGCCGCGGACTACGACTTGCCAGCGCCAGCGGCCGCGCAGCCTGGGCACGAAGGCCGGCCCCGGCCCAAGCACGTCCAGGTTGGGCAGGCCGCGCCTATCCCGCTCGCCGCAGAGGTGCCGCACCATCTGCGCCGACTGCTCCTGGGCGTAGCGCTCGTTCGTGTGGGCGAAGATCAGTCGCGCCAGCCGCCCAAAGGGCGGATAACCCAGCCGCTGCCGGAATTCGATCTCGCGCTGGTACAGGGCGTGGTAGTCGTGCTGGGCGGCCGCCGCCACGGCGTAGTGCTCCGGGGAGTAGGTCTGAATGATCACCCGGCCGCCACGCGGCCCGCGTCCGGCGCGGCCAGCCACCTGCTCCAGAAGCTGAAAAGTGCGCTCGCCGGAGCGGTAGTCAGGGAAGCGAAGGGATGTGTCGGCGGAGATCACACCCACCAGGGTGACCAGAGGCATATCCAACCCCTTCGCCACCATCTGCGTGCCGATGAGGATATCCGCCTCGTGCGCCAGGAAGCGAGCCAGGATGCGCTCGTGAGCGTCGCGGCCGCGGGTGACGTCGCGATCCCAGCGCAGGGTGCGGGCGCCGGGGAAGGCGTTGCGCGCCTCCTCCTCCACCCGCTCCGTGCCCAGCCCCAGCAGGCGGATGCGGGGGCTGCCGCACTGAGGACAGCCCGAGGGAGCGGCCCGGGCGCGGCGGCAGTAGTGGCAGACCAGCCGGTTCTCTCCGCCTGAGGCGGAGTGCAGGGTGAAGGACACGGCGCAGGACGAGCAGGTAGGCACGTGGCCGCAATCGCGACACTGGAGGAACGACGCTGTGCCGCGGCGGTTGAGGAACAGGATCACCTGCTCTCTGGCGGAGAGCGCGCCGCGGACGGCGGCGTCCAGGGAGCGGCTGAAGATGCTGCGGTTGCCGGCCTTCAGCTCCTCACGGAGGTCTACCACCTCCACCTCCGGCAGCGGGCCGGGCGCGACGCCGCCGGATTCCGTTCTCTGCAGGCGCTGGGAAAGCTCCAGCAGCCGGTACGATCCACCGGCGGTGGAGCGGAAGTAGCTCTCCACGTCCGGCGTGGCGGAGCCGAGGACGAGGACGGCGCCGGTCAGGCGGCAGAGCTCCTCAGCGGCCAGGCGGGCATGGTATCGCGGCGACCCCTCTTGCTGCTTGTACGTCCATTCGTGCTCCTCATCCATCACCACCAGCCCCAGGTCGGGCTGCGGCGCGAACAGGGCGCCGCGCGGCCCGATGACCACCGTGTAGCGGCCGGCCCGCACCTCGTGCCACATATCGAAGTGCTCCCCCAGCGATAGGCCGCTGTGCATCACCGCCACCTGGCCCGGGAACCGCTCCCCGAACCGGCGTACCGTCTGCGGCGTCAGCGATATCTCCGGCACCAGCACGATCGCCCTCTTGCCGAGCGCGACCACCCGCTCCAGCGCCTGCAGGTACACCTCCGTCTTGCCGCTGCCGGTAACGCCGTGCAGCAGGAACGTCTGAGCGTGTCCGCCGTCCTCCAGCGCCTCCTCGATGCGCCTGTACGCCCGCTCCTGCTCCTCGGTGAGGGCGGGCGCTGCCCGCTGTGGATAGTCGCGGCCGGCCAGGGGATCGCGCACCACAGTGACGTCCTCCGCCGCCGCCAGGCCCTCTGCCTGCAGGTCGCGCAGGACGGCGGGCGTCAGCCCCCGCGGGCGCAGCTCGGCGAGGGGAAGCGGCCCTTCCTCCGCCAACGTCTCCAACACCATCGCCCGCCGTAATGCCGCCGATTTGTCCTCCTCCCGGAGCGACCGCGCACGCCGGAGGGCATCGTCGGCGGAGACCAGCAGCCGCAGATGGGGCACCACCTTCGGTCGCACCTGGGGCCGCGCCAGCTCGTAGCCGCGCTCGATGAGCCCCTTCAGCAGGAGCGCGTTCACCAGCGTGCCGACGCTACGCAGCTTCAGCGCTTTCAGCATCTGGTCCTGCTCGGTTTGCCCTTGCGACACCAGGTATGTCATCGCATCCCGCTGCCTGTCCGTGAGGCGAAGATCGGACAGCTCCTCAAGCGATACGAGCGGCCGCAGCACGGTCAGCGGCCTGCGCTTGAACCCCGGCGGCAGCATGAGAGACAGACAATCGAACAGCGGCGCCAGGTAGTGGTCACTCAGCCAGCGAGCGAGCGCCGCCCGCTCCGGCGAGATCAGCGGCTCGGGGTCGATCAGGGCCTCGATGTCGCGAGCGTCGGCGAAGGCGGGCGTCTCCGTCACCTCCATGACGATCCCCTGAAGCCGGCGGGACCCGAAGGGGACGTAGACGGCGTGCCCCACGCGCAGCGACAGGCCATCGGGAATGCGATAGGTGAACGTCTGGCGGATGGGAGCCGCGGCGTTGACGGCGACCTCAGCGTAGGCCATCGGCACCTCCATGCCGACTATAGCACCGCGCCCGTCACAAGTGGAAAGGAGGAACGGCACACGGAAAACAAAAGGCCGCCCCAAAGGGCGGCGCCATGCCTCGTGAGTAGGCGCTACTCTGCGGAGGCCTTCTCCTCATCCGGCTTCGGCTCAGCCTCCTCGGGCTCAAGCTTAACCTCTTCCTCGGCCTCGGCAGCGGGCTCCTCAGCTTCCTCGGCTTGCTCGGACTCAGCCTTGACCTCCTCCTCAGCCTCGCCTGTAGGCTCCTCAGCCTCCGCTTCGCCCTCCGCCTCTTCCGCCTCGCCCTCAGCTTCGCCTTCCGCCTCTTCCTCTTCGGCCGCCTCGGCTTCGATCTCGAGCTCGTCGGCCGCTCCGACGTCCTCGTCGGCCACCTCCTCAGCCGGCTCGCGGGTCAGCTCCTCGAAGCGGTCACGGGAGCCGACGCGGATGCGGGCCTTCTTGCCCACCAACTGGCGCAGGTAGTACAGCTTGGCGCGGCGGACGCGGCCCACTCGCGTCACCTTTACGCTCTCCAGCCGCGGCGAGTGCAGCATGAACGTCCGCTCAACGCCGATACCGTGGCTCACGCGACGAACCGTGAAGTTGGAGTTGACCCCGCCGCGGCGCTTGCGGATCACCACGCCCTCGAACGCCTGAAGGCGCTCACGCTCCCCCTCCACGACGCGGGCCATTACACGCACGCTGTCGCCCGGACGGAAGTCGGGAATCTTAGGGTTCTTCTTGAGCTGAACGAACGATTTCAGGTCCATGGCAACCTTGGCCAGTTTACTGTTCACCCAACTGGAGAGCAAGCCACTCCCGCTCCTCCGCGGTCAGCTCCAGCGAGGCGAGGAGTTCCGGCCGCCGCTGCGCCGTCAGGAGGATGTTCTGTAGACGCCGCCACTTGGCCACCTCACCATGGTTCCCTGACACCAGCACCTCCGGCACCGGCCAGCCGCGGAACTCCGGCGGCCGTGTGTAGTGCGGCGCCTCCAGCAGCCCTTCGGCGAACGATTCCTCCACCGTCGATTGAGGGGAGCCGAGGGCGCCTGGGATGAGGCGCACTACGGCGTCCACCAGCGCCATCGCCGCCAGCTCGCCTCCGGACAGCACGAAATCGCCGATGCTGATCTCGTCCGTCGCCAGATGCTCGTGCACGCGGGCGTCGAACCCCTCGTAGTGGCCGCAGATGAGGACCAGCCGCTCCTTCGCCGCCAGCTCCACGACGATCTCATGAGTGAGGCGCCGCCCGGCAGGCGTGAGCAGGATGACCGGCTCCCGCTGGGGCGCCAGCTCCAGCACCGATTCCGTCGCGGCGAACACAACGTCCGGCTTCATCACCATGCCGGGCCCGCCGCCGTAGGGGTAGTCATCCACCGTCTTGTGCCGGTCCTTTGCCCATCGCCGGATGTCGTGCAGGTTAATGGAGACGAGGCCGCCCTCCACCGCCCGCTTGACGATCGACTCGTCGAAAGGGCCACGAAACATGTTGGGGAAGATCGTCAGGAGATCGATTCGCATGACAGCAGGCGCCTAGCCCTTGTGCTCCGTCTGCCCGCGCAGCGTCTCCAACGCGTGCGGCAGGACGGGCAGCAACACGGAGAGGTTCTCGCGGACGCCGCGAGGGCTGCCTGGCAGGTTCACAATCAGCGTCCGCCCCCGCACGCCGACGACGGCGCGGCTGAGCATCGCCATCGGTGTGTGCTTCAGCCCTTCCAAGCGCATCGCCTCCGCCAGCCCCGGCGCTTCGTAGTCAATCGCCTCTCGCGTGGCCTCGGGCGTCACATCGCTTGGCCCCAGGCCTGTACCGCCGGTGGTCACGATCAGCTCCAGGCCGGCATCGTCCGCCCAGGCGACGAGGCGCTGAGTAATGGCAGCACGGTCGTCCGGGATCACCTCGTAGCGCTCCACAGCCGCGTCCAGAGTAGAAAGCATCTCCCGGATGGCGGCGCCGGACGTGTCCTCGCGCGCGCCTCGGGCCCCCTTAGTAGAGATGGTCAGGATGCCAGCGAGGAAGGACATATCTTGAAGGGGAGGGAGTTCCCAAAATAGCGGCGAAAATATTGCTTAAGCGCTTGACAATGGGTGCCCGAATGGTATGCTGTGGGGCGAAGTGGGGAGGAGTGGGGCTTCCCCGTATTTTCTTTTCGCTCGTGCCTGCCGGCAGCGAGCAGGTCCATAGTAGCACAACTGTCCCTCACACAGAAGGGTAACCGGGATATATGGCGTTTAGGGGTACGTACGAACATACGGTGGACGATCGGGGTCGTGTAGCTATACCGGCCCGCTACCGCCACGAGTTCGTCGAAGGGGTGGTGCTCACCCTGAGCCCGGAAGGCTGCCTGGAGATATACACCCCGGAAGGCTTCGATGAGATGTCAAATCTAGTGACGGCAGAGCCAGCGACGCACCTCAAAGGTCGGCGGTTGCGCCGCGGGTTCTTCGCCCGTTCCTGGGACGCCGAGCTGGACCGTCAGGGACGCATCCTGATTCCGGCACAGCTCCGAGAGACCGCCCAGCTCAACAGGGCGGTCATCGTCAACGGTCGTCGCGAATGCTTGGAGGTCTGGAACCGCGACCGGTGGGAGAAGGAGCTAGAAGAGGTTGAAGCGGCCTACGCCGCCGAGCTGGAGTCGCTGGAGTAAGGGGAAAGGTGGTTGCACAAGTCTTGCCCCCTAACGAAACCCAGATTCACGCTCCGGTTATGGTGGCTGAGGTCCTGCGTTCTCTGTCTGTCCAGCCCGGTGGCCGATTTGTAGACTGCACGGTGGGCGGCGGTGGCCATTCTCTGGCCATCTTGGAGGCCGCCGCCCCCGGCGGCCTACTCCTCGGCATCGACGCCGACGCCGAGGCGCTGGAGATAGCCCGCGCCCGGCTCCAACCACACACCGACTCCGCACTGCTGTCACAAGCGAACTTCCGCGACCTGGCAGCCGTCTGCCGTAAGACGAACTTCATACCGGTCCACGGCGTCCTGTTCGACCTGGGAGTCTCGTCATACCAGCTCTCCGCTGAAGGACGTGGCTTCAGTTTCCAGGTGGAGGCGCCGCTGGACATGCGCTTTGGCGAAAGCCAGACCGTGACCGCCGACGAAATAGTCAACACCTACAGCGAGCGCGACCTTGCCGACCTCATCTGGCGCTACGGCGAGGAGCCGGCCAGCAGGCGCATCGCCCGCGCCATCGCCGGGGCCCGCCCTCTGGCGACGACGTCCGAGCTTGCGGCCGTGATCTCCAGAGCCGCCGGCGGCGCCCGCCGCCGCATCCACCCGGCGACCCGCACCTTCCAGGCAATTCGCATCGCCGTAAACGACGAACTGAACGCCCTCACCTCCGCCCTGGGACAGGCCGTCGACGTTCTGGGTCGCGGCGGGCGACTGGTCGTCATCGCCTTTCAATCGCTGGAGGACCGCATCGTAAAGCAGTTCATGCGCCGCGAGTCTCGCGACTGCATCTGTCCACCGGAGGCCCCGGCCTGCACCTGCGGCCACCGCGCCCGCCTGAGGCTGGTGACGAAGGGCGCCGCGCGTCCCTCGCAAGAGGAGGTCGCCGTCAACCGGCGCAGCCGCAGCGCCCGCCTTCGGGCGGCAGAGAAGCTTCAGGAGGGATAATTGGCGACCATCCAGAGGACAGGGAGACACATCGTATCGGATCTTCTCCGCTCCCCCAACATGCCTACCCTCCTGATAATCAGCGCCCTGATGATCGGCGCCGCCGCCCTCATTCCGCTGGTGCAGTCCAGCATCGCCACCACCACCAACGGCAACGTCCGCCTCCTGGAGCAACAACGGGACGACTGGCAGGCCCAGATCCAGGAGCTGGAGCTGGACGTCGCTACGATGGCCGGCCTCAACCGCATCGAGAATGAGGCTAGGGAGGGCCTCAAGATGGTGGAGCCCAAGGAGACACGCTACATCACCGTGCCGGTGGAGGCGCCGGAGCCGCGCAGCCTCCCCGGCCGCTACCTGCCGTCCACAGCGGACGAGCGAGAGGCCGAGCCCAGCGCCTGGAAGAAGTTGCTGAATTGGCTGCCCTTGCCGTAGGGAAGGAGTAACGTGGCGTCACGCAAGCGGGGAGTGAACTGGCGTCTGGGGGTCGTGATAACCGTTATCGCGATGGCAACTCTCGCCATCGTCGCCCGTCTCGTCCAGCTCCAAATCATGGACCACGACTACTACTCCGCCGAGGCGCGTAACATCCACGTCGCTCAGGAGACGGTGACCGGGCGCCGCGGCGCCCTCCTGGACCGCAACGGCTATCCTCTGGCGGCCAGCAAGAACACCTTCGACGTAATGGTGGAGGTGAAGGCCTGGAAGAGCGTCACGAAGGCCCGCGAGGCGGCAGGCGTCATCTCCAGCATCACAAACGGCGACCCGAACGAGATGGTGTCGGACGTCCGAGAAGCCAGCATCTACGAGATCGCCGTGGCGCGCGACCTGAACTACGAGGCAGCCACTCGCATCCGCGAGCTAGGCTTGTCCGGGGTGCGCCTCCTCAGGAGCAACGTCCGCGTCTATCCGGAGGGCAACCTCGCCGCCCAGTTGCTGGGCTTCGTAGGACGGGATAACACCGGCCTCACTGGGCTGGAGGCGGACCTGGACGAGATCATCGGCGGCGCCAGGGGCACCGTCGTCTTCGAGCGTGACGGCCTGGGCAACCAGATAGCCCTGGGCGACCGCAGTGAGCTACCACCGCTCCTCGGGTCCGATGTCGTCCTCACCATCGACCGGTTCATTCAACGGATGGCGGAACAGGAGCTGGACAAGGCGATCAAGAACCACGAAGCCAGCGGCGGCACCATCATCGTCGTCCAGCCGGAGACGGGCGCTATTCTGGCCATGGCCAGTCGGCCTACCTTCGATCTCACGAAGCTTGACCTGAGCGATGAGTCCAAGCTGGCGCTCTTCCGCAACCGCGCTATCACTGATCAGTACGAGCCCGGCTCGGTGTTCAAGCTGGTCACGATGGCCTCTGCCATCGACCTGGGCCGTGTGACCCCTGATACATGGTGGTACGACGAAGGCGTGTTCCAGGTCAGCGGTTGGAACATCAGAAACTGGGACCTGAGCACCAACGGCTCCCAGACGGTCACCCAGATCCTGGCTAAGAGCCTCAACACCGGCGCCGCCTGGCTCTCCCAGCAGGTAGGCCCAGAGGGGTTCTACGACTACGTCTACCGCTTCGGTTTCGGTGAGCCGACCGGCTCGGGGCTGAGCGGCGAGGTGGGCGGGCGCATCCGCACCCCCGAAAACGACCCCTCCAACTGGCGGCCGGTGGACATGGCGACGAACAGCTTCGGGCAGGGGATCAGCGTCACGCCCCTGCAGATGGCGATGGCCGTGGCTGCCCTCGCTAACGATGGCAAGCTAATGAAGCCTATGCTGGTGAAGGAGATCCTCAGCCCTAACGGGACGCAGACCAGCCAGCCGGAGATGATACGGCAGGTGGTGAGCCCTGAGACCGCCCGCACCCTGCTTGACATGATGGGCGTTGTAGTGCAGGGATACCCGCCTGGCCTGGTGGACATCCAGGGCTACCAGGTAGGGGGCAAGACCGGCACGGCCAACATCGCTTCCGGGGGCGGCTACAAGGAGAAGGCGTACATCTCCTCCTTCGTCGGCGTCGCCCCGCTGGAGGACCCTCAGATTGTGGTAATGGTGAAGATCGATGAGCCGAAGGGTCTGCCCTGGGGCACAGTCGTCGCGGCGCCGGCGTTCGATCGCATAGCCCAAGAGGCGCTGGCCTACTTCAAGATCGCGCCCCGGGAGCCCGTTCTCGTTTCGGAGATAAGATAGTCGGTTAGTACCTAGACGGATGCTAGCGGTGGATAGCGTAGTTCAGGGGACGGCTGAACTCCTGGTCGCAGGGCGCGGCCCGGTCGATGACGCCTTCAAACGCGCCATCATCGACTCCCGAGAGGTGGAGCGGGGAGACCTGTTCTTCGCCCTCCACGGCGAGCACCACGACGGTCACGACTTCGTGGACGAGGCCGTCGCCAGAGGCGCGTCCGGGCTGGTGGTTGACCGCCCGATGGATGCGCCGAAGGGGGTGGCCGTCTTTCAGGTGAGCGATTCACTGTCCGCCCTGCAGCGGCTCGCCGCGTACTGGCGCAGGCGCCACGAGACCCGCGTGATCGGCGTGACCGGCAGCGTGGGCAAGACCACCTGCAAGGAGCTTATCGCCGCCGTCCTAGCCGCCCGCTGGCCGGTGCTCAAGAGCGCCGCCAACCTGAACACGGAGATCGGCCTGCCGCTCACGCTGCTCCAGCTGACCCCCCATCACAGGCGGGCCGTCCTGGAGATGGCGATGTATGGCCGCGGCGAGATCAGCCTGCTATGCCGGATCGCGCGGCCCCAGATAGGGGTGGTGACCAACGTGGGGCCGGTGCACATGGAGCGCCTCGGCTCCATGGGCGCCATCGCCAGCGCCAAAGCGGAGCTGGTGGAGGCGCTGCCCGAGGACCCTGATGGAATCGGGATCCTCAACGGTGACGACTCGCGCGTCGCCGCCATGGCCTCCCGCACCAGGGCCCGCGTCCTGCTCTACGGCCAGTCGCAGCAGTGCCACGTACGCGGCAGCGACCTCAAGGGCCGCGGCCTGGACGGCATCTCCTTCCGCCTCACCTACGGCGATACCTCGGTGGAGGTGGAGACGCCGCTTCCCGGCCGCCATCACATCTACCCCGCCCTGGCTGCCGCCGCCGTGGGGCTGTCCGAAGGCATGACCCTGACCGAGATCGCGGAGGCGCTGCGGCAGGCGAGGCCGGAGCTGCGGCTGCGCGTGCTGCACACGCCTAACGGCGCCACAGTCCTGGACGATAGCTACAACGCCAGCCCCCAGTCCATGCTCGCTGTCCTTGACCTCCTGGCTGAGCTACCCGCCCGCCGCATCGCTCTCCTGGGAGAGATGCGGGAGCTGGGCGCCGCCGCGGAGGAGGGCCACCGCCAGGTGGGCGAGCGCGCCGCCGCCTGCACCGACCTCCTCCTCGTCGTCGGAGAACCGGCGCGGCCGCTATACGAGGCTGCCTTGAAGTCGGGAGCCGCCGAAGCGCGCTTCTTCAACTCCCCATCGGACGCGGTGCCCGTCCTTCGAGACGAGCTACGACCGGAAGACCATCTGCTGGTGAAAGCCTCACGGGCGGTGGCCCTGGAGGCCGTAGTCGAGGCGCTGGTGGCGCCATGATCTACGCCTTGACCGTGGGAGCGATGACCTTAACGGCGACGACGATAGCGGGAAGGCCCTTCCTAGCTATGCTGCGTCGCCTGAAGGTGGGCAAGCAGATCAGTGAGTGGGGGCCCGAGAGCCATCAGGCTAAAGCCGGCACGCCCACCATGGGCGGCCTGCTCATCCTGGCCGCGGTCATCGGGTTCAGCGTCGCCGCCAACCTGTTCGGGCGATACTCTATCGGCCTGCCGCTGGCGGTGATGGCGGCGCTGGGCGCGCTCGGCTTTCTGGACGACCTGGGCTCCCTTCAGTCCGCCAAAGGCGGATGGAGCGCCCTTAACAAGAGGGTAAAGTTCGTCGCCTTTGTCGCCATCGGGTTCGCCGCCGCCTTCGGCCTGTACGAGGGGCTAGAGCTGAGCGACGTCAACGTGCCTTATGCGGGCCGATACGACCTCGCTGCCTGGTACATACCGATCGCCGTAGGCGTCATCGTCCTCACCGCCGGCGGCGTGGCCGTCAGCGACGGTCTGGACGGGCTTTCCGCGGGCACCTCGGCCATCGCCTTCGGCGCATACGGCATCATCGCCCTGATGCAGGATCAGACGTTCCTGGGCACATTCTGCTTCACCGTGGCGGCAGCGGTGCTGGGCTTCCTCTGGTACAACAGCTATCCGGCGCAGATGTTCATGGGCGATACCGGCGCCCTGGCGCTGGGCGGCGGTCTGGCTACGGCCGCCTTCATGACCGGCCAGTGGCTGGTCCTGCCGCTCATCGGCATCGTCTTCGTTCTGGAGGGCACCTCCGACGTCATCCAGGTGGGGTACTACCGCCTGAGCGGAGGCAAACGTATCTTCCGCATGGCGCCGCTGCATCACCATTTCGAGAAGCTGGGCTGGAGCGAGCCGCAGGTGGTGCAGCGGTTCTGGCTCATCGGCATCCTGGGAGCAGTCGTGGGCACGATTCTGGCGATGGAGGTCTAGCGTGATAAACCTTGACCGCCTGTCCGATCTGGATTTCGCCGATAAGCGGGTCACCGTCGTGGGCCTGGGCGTTGAGGGGGTGGACGCCGTCCGCTACCTCGCCTCGCGCGGCGCCGACGTGACCGTTAGCGACGCCAAGCCTCGCGAGCGGCTGGCGGAGCGCGTGGAGGAGGTGGCCGACCTGCCGATCCGCCTCTCTCTGGGCGGTAACGATCCGCAGGCGGTGAGAAACGCGGACGCCGTGTTCGTCTCGCAGGGCGTGCCGCTGGACCTGCCCGCTCTGGATGACGTCCTCCGCGGCGGCATCCCGGTCTGGTCGATGTTCACCCTGTTCATGGAGCTCTGTCCCGGCCCCGTCGTCGGCGTCACCGGCTCCAGCGGCAAGACCACCACCACCGCCCTTCTGGGCGAGATGTTCCGCGCCGACGAGAAGCCCGTATTTGTCGGGGGCAACATCGGCGTCGGCATCCTGGACCACCTGGCGGAGGTCCGCGCCTACACCTGGGTGGTGCTGGAGGTCAGCCACACCCAGCTTCAGATGACTTCGCGCAGCCCGCACGTTGCCTGCCTGCTCAACGTCACGCCCAACCACCTGGACCGCTTCTCCTGGGATCAGTACGGAGTGCTGGGCGGGGAGAGCTTCTTGGCCAAGGTGATCGGCAGCTACACCTGGCACAAGACGCTGCTCGAGGACCGCGAGGGACGCAAGCACGTGCTCAGCCTGCGCGGCGACCTGGGGGGCATCTTCGGTAACTCGCCGGTGTACGAACGGTTCTACGCCGGCGGCATCGGCTCCATAAGGGGCTTCGACTTCCGCGGCGTTTCTCCGCGCCAGGGACTGCGCGACGACCCGGTCGGCGGCGACTTCATGGCCCTGTTCAAGGCGGTCGGTGAGCTCGAGCGGCTGGACTGCAACTGGTTGCAGGTCGTGGAGAACACCATCGACCAAGCGCATATCTTCATCCTGCACCAGGACACGGGCCAGCGTGATGGGGTGCCGGTGGCGAACACGACTCGGGGGTGCATCGACGAACTGGTGACGCTGGAGTACTGGGAAGCGCCCTTTGGGATCAAGCGGCGGCAGGTGCGCACCAATGGGCAGATCAGGTGGAGGGGCGACACCATCTACCTCAGCGAGGTTCCCGATGCGTGGCGGGTAATGCAGAAAGAACTCGATGAGCGTGCACGACTTCTCGGTCTGCGGTTGGAGGATGGGGTGTTGCCTGATCTCGACGAACGGGACCCGCAACGTCCGGCACTCGCCGAAATGGGGGAGGCGCTGTCAGAGCTTCGTTTCGCGACGGTGAATACCCGGGGGGACACAAGCGCGTGCACAGACCACCATCAAAACGTTGAGCGGATCGAGCGCATGTTCATTCTCGAGAGTAGCAGCGGCGGGACCGTCAAGAGTCCGTGCCCACGCTGCGGCGCACGATCGGAATCGGCAAGCGCTCTCCTATCGCACTTCGAAATCGAGCATCCCTTTCGACGAGACGAGAGAATTTTGATGGGCCCCGGGGAGCAAATGATCGAGGTCGATCGCGCTATTGTTCGATTCAGGGCCGACCTCCGCGAAGCCAAATGCGTCGCCGGAGCCCGCGCAAACGTCAATCAGTCGGATGGAGCGGTGGAAGAGCCTCCCGAAAATGTGTTTCGCCGTGACGGGGACAAGTGGGTATTCACATTCGGGTGCAAGTCGGCACAGGTGAAGCACTGCAAGGGGTTCACTTATATCAAGGAGTTGATCGAGCGTACCGAGCATGTTTGCAATACGGCTCGCCGCCGGGTGCTGGAGGGAGAACGGGTACCGAACCAAGACAAGCTGTTCAGCATCTTTGAGCCGCACACGCAACTCTACAAACGGGGCAAAGCGGGCGAGCCGAACCAATTCGGGCGTTTGGTCATGATCTACGAGGACGCCGCAGGATTCATCGTGCATCACCACGTCATGCCGCGTGACGCGCAAGATGAGGATGTGGTCGTCGGGCAAACTCGGCAGTTACAAGATCGTCTGAACGGTCGGATCGAAGCAGCCTCATTCGATCGAGGTTTTCATTCGCCGGAGAACCAGGAGCAACTTGCGGAAATCATCAAGCATCCGTGTCTTCCCAAACCGGGCACCAAACAGTCGGTTGAACAAGAAACCACAGCGACGATTCAGTTTCATCAATCACGTCGTCGCCATTCGGGTATCGAATCGGCCATTGGCGCAATGCAATCGGGAAACGGATTGGACCGTTGTCGCGATCGGGCGGAACTCGGTTTCGAGCGTTACGTTGCGCTGGGGATCCTGGGCCGCAATCTTCACACGTTGGGCAAGATGCTGATTGCTCAGGAAGACGAATTCGCAAACGCCGCGTATAGCAAACGGGCTGCAGCTTGACGTCAGCCTGATCGATTTGCTAATCCCCAACTAACCGTGGCTTGAGATACGCGCGCGTTCGCGCAGTTCAAACACAAAATGGTTCCATCGACCTAACCGGCGGAGCCGAGAGGTTTCCTGGACGCTTCAAATTGGCTATCTTCAAATGGCCCCAACCGTTGGCGAACCTCGAAAAAACGCGCACAGACCATTTCCGGACAGACACTAGCTAATGAACCGCCAATTCTGTATCTCGCTGTGTATTGTTTTGACATTGAGCCTTTTGCCCGGTCTCCCTACAGCAACGGCGCTCAATTTGAGTGTGCCGGCAGTCAACGGCGATCTTTCACGTGGCTTACTGGGGGACGGTACGGGGGTGATTGTCGGCGTGATTGACAGCGGCGTAGACGACACTCATCCTGCATTGACCGGTTTCGACTCCCTAGGTCAGCCGCGTATGGTGGCCGAGGCGAACTTCGTGCCGACCGAGCCCGCAAACACTGGCGACGACGTCCAGGGGCACGGGACCTGGGTCACCAGCGTCGTCTTGGGCGACGACCCGATCTACACCGGTATGGCGACCGACGCCCGTTTTATAAACGCCCGCGTTTTGGATAGCAATAATGTCTTCAACACCGATACGTGGGTTAGAAATGGCATTGGTTTCGCCATTGAAAACGGGGCTGATGTTTTGAATCTTTCTCTCAGTTACTTCAGAAGGAATAGCAGCGGCAACTCGGCCCTAGATCGCATCATTGACTGGGCGGCGTTCGACCGCGGCATTTCGTCCGCGGTTTGCGTCGGTAATATCAACAACAGTGGTTCCACCGTCCGCGGGCCCGGAAGCGCCTTTAACGGCGTGACGGTCGGTGCAACGGATTTCGATTTCAATCAAGTGGCCTCTTTTAGCGCCAATGCCTTTACGCAAGATGGCCGCATGAAGCCGGACATTGTGGCCCCTGGAACCGCCATCACGATGGCGAATGACGATTGGGAGACTCAGGGTGACTTCACAAGCGCAAGCGGTTGCAGCTTTGCGACGCCCCACGTCGCTGGCTTGATGGCCCAGCAAATCGAAGCGGGTCGTGATCACAACCTGAGCACCAATCCGTTGGTGATCAAGACCACTATGATGAACGCCGCAGCGAAAGAGGTGCTCAACAAGAATGGAGGGCCCTGGTTTGCAGCTGCCACAAATCAGCCTCTCGACACCCACTCCGGTGCGGGCCAAATAGATGGATTTGCCCTCGCTGAGCAGTACCTCGCTGGGGAACATCAGCCAGGCGTTGTCCTCCGACGCGCGGTAATCGCCGTTGCGGCAGATCCAGTCGATGCGCGACAGGTCCGCTGCGTTTTGAAGCGTCGGGAGGTCCTGGTCGGAATGGGCGTGGCAGACCGGACGCACGGACGTTTCAGCCCGTGCGGTGCCTGCCATCATGGCCGCGATGAACAGTAACAAGACTGCCGCGATTCTGCAGGTCCCACTCCGCATGACCGGTTAAATGCCATACCGCCGACTTAAACCGGGTTAATAACGCCGGGAATAATTATCGCGCCGGCAATGCTCCCTA
>JADFRV010000148.1 GCA_022561095.1 Chloroflexota bacterium
GAGTTGCTAGAGGGCTACTATGCGCTGGCCCGGAACGAGCTTGAACGCTTCCGTGGCCGCGAGATCAAGACCATGGGCGACGGCCTTCTCGCCGCCTTTGACGGTCCCGCCCGCGCCATCCGTTGCGCCTGCGCCATGCGTGAGTCCGCCCGTCACATCGGCATAGACACTCGGGCTGGCCTCCATACTGGCGAGTGCGAGACCATGGGCGAAGACATCGCGGGGATCGCGGTGGACATTGGAGCGCGTGTTGCTGCTGAAGCCGCCGATGGAGAGGTGCTGGTCTCCAGCACGGTGAAGGACCTGGTGGCCGGTTCGGGCCTGCAGTTCGATGACCGGGGGCCTCACGCCCTCAAGGGCATCCCCGAGGAATGGCGCCTGTACGCCGTTCGAACGAGCTAGCGGTCAGGCCTGAATTCACCGGCTGTTTACCCATATTATCCGTGGCTTAACTGTTGCGCCGCCGCCCCAGTGCAATACTGAACACGGGCAGTGATGGCTTCCCCAGAAGCGCACAACACGATGTATCAATCGCCCGTTAAAGATAAGCCGATTCCCTCATCGAGAGAGTGTAACAGCTTTGCCTACTCCGACGTCTATTGTTCGTCCTAAATCCAGTGCTATCCCTCGGTCTCCCCGAAGGCCATCGGCCAAACCCGGCCTGGCAGGCGCCGAGGATCGAAGGAGGGGGCGAATGCGTACCACTCTAGCCGGAAGAACGAACAGCGCAGCAGCAGCAGCCACTAGGGGCCAGGCCCGGGCCCACCGCTCTCCTCCCGCCTCTGCCAGCGCGAGAGGCCTCCAGCTCAGCGAGTTCGCCGAGCTGTACGACCAGTACTTCCCTAAAGTCTTCGCTTACGTCTACGGACGGGTCCAGCACAAGGAAGCTTCGCTGGACATCGTCTCGGACGTCTTCGAAAAGGCGTTCGTAAAGAAGCAGTCCTTACGGTCCATGGAGGCCTTCGGTTCGTGGCTGTTCACGATCGCCCGCAACGAGGTCGCTTCCCACTGGCGCAAGGAGAAGCCCGCGGCCAAAGCCCTTCAAGACGCCGCCTGGCACAACGAGCTGAACCAGCAGCCGGCCAGCCCTGAGGACACTCTCCTTCATCGCGAGCGGCTCAGCCACCTGGTCTCACACCTACGCCAGCTTCCGCCGCGAGAGCAAGAGATCATCTCCCTCAAGTTTGATGCGGAGCTCACCAACCGCGAGATATCCAACATCCTAAACACCAGCGAAGTAAATGTACGCGTCACCATCTTCCGCGCCCTCCGCAAGCTGCGGGTGCGCATGGCGCAGCAGCAAGAAGCTCGTTAACTATGCGTGACGAGGATCGGGCGGACAAGCTGGCCAAGGCCATCGAGGAGATGGTCCAGGGCCGCACGCCCGAGGGCCTTGACGACGAAGAGCTTGACGAGCTCCTGCAGATAGCCAAGATCCGGTTTGACGCCGGCCAGTTGGCGGCCAGGGCAGGCGCCGAAGCCCAGGCCGAAGTGCTGAAGCGCGTCATGGACCGTTTGGGTTCTCTTCAGGAGGGCGACAGCCGCGAGCCCGACGGCCTTTCTACAGCCAACGATTCCGCAGGGGAGATCGCGTACGGCGATAGAGACCCCGAGCAACTGGATGTCCAGGAGCTGCAGCACATCGTTGGCGTGCGGCGCCGAATGGCGGAGCGCGCCGCCACCATCTCTGAGAGTCACCGTGAAGCCGTCTGGCAGCGTGTGCAGGCTCGCATTCAAGCCGAACAGTCAAAGAAGCGCGGCCTCTTCCGCTGGCCGTTCCGCCGGCGCGATCAAGAGGCCGATGATTTCAACGCTGCCCTCGACCGCATGATCCTTGGCCAGCCTATGTGGGAGGATCAAGACTCCAAGCTGGCAGGCCTAATACACGTTGCGCGCGTCCGCCGCGCTGCCGCCGAGACGGCCAACGCCGGCTTCATCGACCAGCAGGCACGGGTCTGGGCGCGCATTAGGCCGCGCCTTATGGCGCACCGGAGCCCGTCTCGGCGCTCACCCATCTTCCAACATCATGGCTCAACGCCCTGGCCGAAGCTTGCCGCCGCCGGCGCTATTATCGCCCTGGTCATCGCCGCCCTGGGCCCCATACCGGCCACCGGCCTGGCGCACCACCCGGCTGCCGAGTTCGCGCGTTTCGTGGGCGGCCATATCGGAGTGGTCGAGACCTCGGCCCCGCCGACCGTGCCGCCGGTAACCGAGGTCATCGAAGGCAACAACACCACAGCTGCCCAAGCCAGCACCCTCCTAGGTCAGACAGTGTACAAGCCCACTTCCCTACCAGCTGGCTACCGCGAGGCCTCTTCTAGATACTTCTCCGGTGCGATCTTAGCGGAATCCGGCGGCGTGTTTATCCTGGCCTATGAAAACTCTAGCATGAGGGGGAACTCCGAAACCATCCTCATCTTCCAAGAGCACACATCCAGTAGCAGCATCGCCGTGGAGCAGGGCTTCGCCCAGGACATACGGCTATCCAACGGCACCCCCGCCACCTGGATCAGCGGTACCTGGCGGCCCTCTGATAGCACCCTTACCTGGGGCGAAGGCGACGCCTTGACCATCATCTTCGACCTTGGTGGACTGCGAACCGTTATCCAGGCCACGGACAGCAGCCTGCCCCTGCAGGACATCGTGGCCATCGCCGATGGCCTGGCGCACCAGGCCACACCCGACTAAGGCATCGACCCCCTCGATACAAAGTGAGGCCCCGGGAATCCCGGGGCCTCACTTTTGGTCAAAGCTCTGCGAGCTTACTCCAGATCCTCCTTGATGCGTCTCTCCCGCAACAGTTCATACAGCAGGTTCTCAACCACCATCAGCAGTAGGAGCACCTGACGCTGCTGACGACGGGGCATCTGCGCCAGCATGTGCAGGAGATCAGGGTCAACCTTCTCGGCCAGGGCGATGCGGTCCTCAGACAAGTCCGCCATGCCTAGCCCTGGGCTCTGGAAGCCCTGGCACCGTCTCGGGAGCGGCGGCCAACGGAGCGGCCGTTACCCGGCTTGCCCCGCGTTGTCAGCTCAACGGCCCTGCCGTCACTGCCCTCTCCTTCTACCACAACCGTCTCCATACCCTGCAGTAGGAGCAGAAGCCGCCGCTGCCGGTCTCGAGGTAGTCGACCCAGATACTGCAATAGTTCAGGGTCAATGCTGGACTCGTAGTCCTGGTATTTCTGCCGAAGGGTCCGCACCGTCGGGTAGCCGGCCGCCTCGAACAGATCATTTGGATCCACATGTATCGCCTGTGCTACACGAAGCAGCACGGCCGCGCTGGGGCTCTTCACATCCCCGTTCTCCAGCTGCGAAAGGTATCCCTGGCTGACGGACGCGCTGCCCGCCAGTTGCCCCTGGGTAAGGCCGAACTCTTCTCGCAACTCCCGTATCTTATCTCCGAGTTTCATGAGCTTGCCCTCCGATAAGGGTCTGAATGATTGTCCATCGTCGCCTTGGCAGTGTCAACACTATCCACTTGACCGCCAGGCGGCAGCCGATTTATCAAGGTTGCAGATCGGCGGTTCTGGTACACGACCGTCACTCCTGATCGACCAGAGTTAGCTGGTCACCCGTCTGAACCTGCGCCTCCTCCGCCGCGCCCGCATTCAACTCAAGAGCGCTATGAGCACCACCGAACGCCATGGACGCCCGGAACGGCTTCATCCGCGGCACCACCTTAACCACCTTTAGAGACCGGTCCAGGAACACAACATCGATGGCGAAGCGCATGAATGCAGTATGTATGGAAGAGCTGGGCCTGAGCAGGAGCCCTGCCTCCTCAGGAAGACCCTTGCGGCCCATAAGGCCCCAGAAGCGGGACCAGATGCCATCCGCCAGACGGACATCTTGAGCCACCACCGTAGCCTTAGTCTCGTTGATGATGCGCAGCATGGAGAACTCCGCTGATTCCACTAGGATTCCAGAGTAACAGATCATTCTTCCGGCGGCTTCTACTTCACCCCAATAGCGGGCTCCCGCTCCATCCCTTCCAGGAATCGCAGCAGATACCGCTGCTGGTCAAGGGGCAGCTGGGCCAGGAAGTGCAACAGGTCCGGGTCAACGGGAGTCTCATACTCCGTCTCTGGCGCGGCGCTCAAAACCTCTGTGTAGCCGGCCGCCTCTAGCAGGCAGCGCGGGTCCACATGCAGCGACTGTGCCAAACGAAACAGCACTGCAGCGCTTGGGTTCTGCACCTCATCGTTCTCAATCTGAGACAGGTATCCCTGGCTCAGCCCCGCTTGCGACGCGAGCTGAGCCTGGCTCATTCCGATCTCCTCTCGGAGACCCCTGATCTTCTGCCCGAGACCCATTCCAACCACCTCTTCCATTACGCCGAGAACGATGTGGCTATCCGGATAACTGCCGGACCTAAGATCACAAGCATGAACGCTGGGAAGATGAACAGGACGAGCGGAAAGATCATCTTGATCGGCGCCTCATGGGCGGTTTTCTCCGCCGCCTGACGCCGGCGCGTCCTCATCTGATCTGACTGCACGCGAAGCACCTGGGCTATGCCAACACCCAGCTGCTCCGCCTGGATAATCGAATTGATGAAGCCTGTCAGCTCGTCCACGCCCAACCTGTCGGCCATCTCCGTCAGCGCCTCGCGGCGCATCTTACCCATGGCTATGTCTCGCAGCATGTTGGTCAGCTCAGTAGCTAGCGGACCGCTGCTCTTCTCGGCCACACGGGCCAGCGCGCCATCCAACCCAAGTCCCGACTCAACACAGGTGGTCACCAGATCCAGCGCGTCAGGCAGAGCCTTGAGCACTTTCTTCTGGCGCACCTTTACGCGGCCCTTAAGCCAGAAGCCGGGAAGCATCCAGCCAAACACGCCGAACAGCAGCACCGCCCCGGCCTGCTGAAGACCGATGGAGCCCCAGACGACGACGACGGAGGTCAGTATGAAGCCCGACAGCAGGCTGACGCTGAGCATCCAGAACACCACGTAGGCGTTTAGCGTCATCGGGTTTCCGGCCCTGAGCAGCTGTTTTTCAATGTTAGCCAGGACTCTTGCCGGCAGCACCGAAGTGGCCGCATTCGAAAGCGCCTCAATGCCAGGCGTCAGGACACGGTCTGTAAACGGGACACTAAGGTCGGCCTCCCCCTCCACAACCTCCACCGCCCGCGTCTTGAAATCCTGAATTCGTGTCTCCATTACCGAAGGAGAGCGACGCCCCAGTCCAAACACCAGACTGACGATCGCCAGAAACACCAGAAAACCGATAATACCGATAAGCATGGTCAACCTCTAAACATCTATCGCCAGTATCTTCTTCATCGAAAGGACGCCCAGGGCCTCCAACACCACGGCGGCTAGAAGCATGCCTTGTCCCGCAGTTGTCGTGAACAGCAACCCCACGTAGTCAGGGGCAATTAGCAGAAACAACAACAGCATGGCCACCGGCAAGCCGCCGATGACGATGCCGGTCATCCGCTGCTGGGAGGTGAGAGTCGCGATCTCTCCCCGAATGCGCTCCCGCTCACGCATCGTGAACGCGACGCTCTCCAGAACCTCCGCCAGGTTGCCGCCCACGCTGCGCTGAATGTTGACCGCCGTGAGCACCATCTCCAGATCCGGACTGTCTATCCGGTCTCCCATCGCCTGGAGTGCGTCCTCGGCGCTCATGCCCAGGTTGGCGTCCCGGAGCATCCGCTTCA
>JADFRV010000149.1 GCA_022561095.1 Chloroflexota bacterium
AAGAGGATCGAGCCGTGGCTGGATACGAGATACCAATTGTTTTCTATAGTCATATGAATAGTATTACATTTCTGGTTTCTCAATAGCCGTAAACACATACTACCATCTAACATCTAGGTTGAGAAGACGTAAATGGAAAAAATTCAGCACGATTTTTCTCTCACTTCCATTGGCTACGTCTATACCTGCGACCCGCGTCTTCCTGCAACGCCGTGGAACACCGGCGGACAGCCGCCCCAACGCTACCCTCGCGGCAGCGCCTATGGGCGATCAGCTACCGAGCAAAGCTGTTCGGCACGGGGGCCTCGCGCCCCCTATTACCCCTCAGCAGGTTCTCCCTCCGCCCCCTCTTCTCCTATCAGGGGCCCCTCGTCGGCCAGGCTCAGCTCCTCCTCCTGTGGCGGAGTGCGCAAGAGATAGATGATAGCGGGCAGCGCTAACGCCATGCTGGCGATGCTGATCAGTTGGGCCGTGCGCAGACCCAGCAAGACGATGTCGTCCAGGCGAAGGAAGCTTACACCCAGGCGCAGCGCGCCGTAGAGAAACATAAAGGAGAAGAACGTCACCCCGCTCCGCGTCCCCCGCTGGTAGATGAGCAGAAGGACGGCGAAGATCGCAAGGTCTCCCAGCAGCTCGTACGCCACCGCCGGGTGCTGGGCATCCACAAAGCCTGCCCGAACGCTTGGGCTGTCTGCGTTGGTATAGAGGAAGCCCCAGGGAAGGCTCGTGCTCTCGGCGAAGTGCTCACCGTTTATGACGTCACCGATCCGGCCCACGGCCATGCCGAGAATCCCCCCGATCGCGGCGATGTCCGCCGCCTTCGGGATGTTCGGCAGCCTGGTGATGTAAGCGTACCCCCAGGCCCCGATCGTGCCGCCGATGAGCGCTCCGTAGATGGAGATGCCGCCGGTGTTGAGGGCAAAAATATCGCCCAGGTCGTCCTCGAACTGCGACCAGTTCTCGAGGATGTACAGGCCGCGGGCGCCTATAATCCCCCCGATCACCAACGCCAGGGCGACGTTGTAGATCGCGTCCTCCTGAAAGCCGACGCGCCTGCCCAGGAAAACCGCCATCGCAACACCCGCCACCACGCCGAGCGCCGTGAACAGCCCGTGCCAGGTCACCTCCACCCCGACCACCTCGAACAGCGTCGGGTCGAGACCTATCTTGATCGTCAGCAGGATCGCGCTAGTCATCTTTACCCTGTCCTTCAGCCTCGTCCAATGTAGCGCCCTCCTGCCGCGCCAGCTCCTCCATCTCCCTGTCCAGCCTTATCAGATGACCGGCTTGGCCAGCGAGGTAGGTTCGGGCCGGAGTTATCTTAGCCCATAACCGTCTACGCGGCACCCAGAACGTTACCAGCAGCCCCCCTATGAGCAGCGCGCTGCCCACCCAGATCAGATAATCGCTCCGGTCCTTCTTCACCTGGATACCCGCGAACTCACGCTGACCCAGGAACGAATACTCGTATCCCCCCGTCTCCACGCTCTCACCCGGCCTCAGCCTTACTGCCCGCGGCTGCAGGCCGATAATCGTCAGCTCCGGCGGCCCGCTGCCGATGGCGGGCGTCACAGCGGTACCCTCGGACGCCGTCCCCGTGCCGTAGACAACGTTGCTCATCTCCAGCAGCACGTCGCCGCTGTCCTCTCCCGCTGTGGAGTTCGGCGGCAGGGGAAAGTCTGATACGAAGGCGGCGGGGACCGCCTGCAGGCCGGCGTAGACAATCTCTAGGCCGCCGGCCGAGGCGCTCTCCCCCTCCGATAGCACCAGCCGCACCGCCTCCTCCCCCTCGCCCGGCTCGAATACGGCGAGCTGCCAGCGCTCACCCTCCGTTACCCTCCGCGCCCCGATCGTGATCACGCGGTCATCCGGCAGCGTGACCAGCGTACCGTAATAGACGAACTCGTCGCTGCTCAAGATGTCGGTTAGCACCAGCGTGTCATCCAGGAGCAGATCGCCGCTGCTGTCCCGCACGATAACGTGGGGAGAGGGCAGCGTGTCGGAGAGGCTCAGCGTCTCGCGGAAGACCACGTTTCCGCTGGCCAAGTCACGCACCCGGACGTCGGCACCGAAGCCGAAGTAGGCCGCTTGGTGGAAGCGGTAACCGTTGTATGAGCAGGGCGTGTTGACGGTGGTGGTACAGCGCCTCACCTCCTCGCCACCCCTGTAGATCACGAGATCGGAGCTGTACTCCAGCGCCCGCCCCTCGGGCGAGAAGCGCCCGACGGCGTCAACGAGCTCGACCTGCATCTGGTCGGGGTGCGTCAATGAAAACACCGGCGCACTTTCCCCTTCCGCTATGAACATCCCGCTGGAGAAGCCGCTGAGCCAGCTCACCAGCCCCCCTGCCAGGAGCACCACCACCGCCAAGTGGGTGGCGAAGGTGGCCAGCTGCGCGAACTGGAACCGGTCCGCGAACAGGTAGACCGTTTCCCCCTCCTGATACCGCTCGACGGCGTAGCGCTGCCGCCGTAGCGCAGACTCCAGGTTGGAGCCGCCATCGGGCGTCACGTAGTCGAAGCGATGGCGGGCGCCGGAGAAGTAGCTGTCGCCGACCCGCTTGCGGGGACGGGTGATCGCCCGCCAGATGGAGGGGAAGTAGCTGACCGACCACACCGCCATGGACACCGCCAGGAGGCCCAGGGCGTAGATGAACCAGCGGGCGTGAAACACGTCGAAGAAGCCGAGACGGTTCATGGGGTCGGTCAGGAAACCGAAGCGGTCCTCCTGCACGGCCAACCACTGCACCTCCGCTAGCGCATCGCCTCGAACGTTGGCCGGGATCTGGGGCACAACTACGCCGAGGAGACCGGCCAGGACCAGAAAAGCGATGAGGCCGATGGCCCAGCGCACGTTGGTCAACAGACGCCAGGTGGCCCGGAACGGGTCCAGCTGGCGCGCGAGCCGCAGCCAGCCTCCACGCCCGAGGACGCCTTGCTCCGCCACCGGCTACTCCAGTATCTCCTCGATGCGCTGGGTAAGCTCGTCCTGCTCGATCGCCCCCTGCACCTGCGTCCCCTCCAGCCGCTCCAGGAAGGGGCCCTGGAACACACTCCGGATCACACCCTCCCGGTCGATGAAGTACGTCATCGGCAGGCCGATTATCCTGTACTCGTCGGACACGGCGCCGCGCTTGTCCAGCGCCACCGGGAAGTCCATCCCGAAGTCGTCCACAAACGGCTGGATCACGGACTTGCTCTCCTGAAGGTTCAGGGCGATGATCTCCAGCCCCTCCTTCTGATAGCGATCGTAAGCGGCGACGAACTGCGGCATCTCTTTGCGACAGGGGCCGCACCAGGTCGCCCACAGGTTCACGATCACGCCCTCGCCGCGCAGATCGCTGAGGCGGATCTCGCCGTCGTCCAGCGTCTTCAGCAGGAAGTCCGGCGCCAGGCTGCCCTCCGCCGCCTCAACACTCATCCCCGGTGGCGCCAACCCCGCCGGCATCTCCACCGGCCCGTACTTGGCGTCGTAGACGGAGGACGACCCGGAATCGGGCCGATAGTCCAGCCACCAGATGGCGCCGGCGATAGCGCTGACCACCAGCAGCGGCAGTATCACGCTCCGCCAGGGGCCGCGCCACACACGACGCCCCTGCGGCGCCTCGTCCACCTCCTCCACGGGGCCGGAGGCTTGCGCGTCTTCAGCCATGAGCGGTGGGCCTTCCTCCTACACAGAGATGATACCGCGACGGGTGGCCAGGCGCACGGCGGCGGCGTGCGCCATCTCCTCCACGCGGTCGTCCAGGGGCGCCATCTCCAGATCTTTGTAGCGCCGTCGTAGGGCGGTCTCGATCAGGTGATCGGCGAAGCGGGGGTTCTTAGGCAGCAGCGAGCCGTGGAGATACGTCCCGTAAGCGTTGCCGCACACCGCACCCTCGCCGCCATCATCGCCGTTGTTGCCGAACCCCGTCACCACCCGCCCCAGCGGCTCCACCCCATCGTCCAGGTGGGTACGGCCGCCGTGATTCTCGAAGCCCACCAGCGTGCCGCCCTGCCACTCCACCACCACATTGCCGATGAACCGCTTCGCGCCCGGCCCCGGGTGCTCCGTCCTCAGGCCGAACACCCCCACGCCGGCTAGCTCCTCTCCCTCAGCGCCACGGTAGTAGCGGCCCATGAGCTGGTAGCCGCCACACACGGCCAGGATCACCACCCCCTTCGCCGCCGCCTCCTTGAGCGCCTTCCCCTTCTCCTTCACCAGGTCCTCGGCGACTCGGCCCTGCTCCCTGTCCTGCGCACCCCCGATGAACACCAGATCGTGCTCTTTGGGTTTCATCTTCTCCCCCAGCCCCAGCTCCGTCACTTCAAACCCGATTCCGCGCTCGCGGCAGCGCCGCTCCAGGCAGAGGATGTTGCCGCGATCACCATAGATGTTCATCAGCTTTGGGTAGAGGTGGGCCAGGCGCAGCTTCAGCTCCACTATGCCGTCTCCCAGAACGCCGGCTGTCGCGCCCAGCGGGCGAGCAGCTCACGCACCTGAAGCATCGCCGTGTAGGTGGGGACGACGTACAGGTTGCCGTCCTCGGGCGTGGCCCGGAGAGCCCGGCGCAGGGCGGTCGCGGTATCCTCCTCCACCTCGGACGGCGTGTCCAGCCCCGCGTACTTCAGACGCAGCGCCATGTCCCAGGCCCGATTGCCGGACACCGTTAGCGATCGCACCTTCCCCGCCAGCAGGTCAAAGTCCACGTCCCAGATCCAGGACACGTCCCGCCCGTCCGCGATCCCATCGTTGAGGAACAGCGCCACGTCCTTCTCCTCCCCGTCGGCGGTGATCGTGCGCAGCACCTCATTGAGCCCGGCCGGGTTCTTCGCCAGGATCACCTGCACCCGCCGCCCGCCCACGGTCAGCCGTTCCTGGCGGCCGAAGGCGGCGGTGAAGGAGCCCAGCCCTCGCTCGATCGCCTCCGACTCAATGCCCAACGCCACGGCGGCGGCCACGGCTGCCAGAGCGTTGTAAGCGTTGTACAGCCCCGTAAGCGGCAGCCGCGCCGAGACCTCACCGCCCGGGATCGCGATCATTAGGCTCGTTCCCTCCCGCTCTATCTCGATGCGGGTTGCCACCACTCGCGGGGATGGACGCGCGACGCGACAGTGCGACGGGCAGTGCCAGTGCCCCAGGTGACCGTAGAACACCGCCGAGTAGACCAGCTCCGACCCGCAGGAGGAGCACCAGCGGGCGTCGGCGGCGTGCTCCAGCCCCCCGCTCACGCGCGACGTATCCTCCACGCCGTAGAACAGCACCTTCCCTGTGGCGGCCTGGGCCAGAGCCGCCACTGACGGGTCGTCGGCGTTGAGGACAACCGTCGCCGAATCTCCCAGCGTCCGTACCGCGTCACGCCAGACCGCCGCCACGTGCTCCACCTCACCGTAGCGGTCCAGCTGATCCCGGAACAGGTTAGTGAACAGCACCAGCCGCGGCCTGAGCGCGCGCGCCGCTTCCGGCACCGTCGCCTCGTCCACCTCGAACACGCCCAGGCGCCGCTTCGCGCCGGCGAAGCCGCCGTCCAGCCCCGCCGCCTGCGCCAGCGCCGCGGCGATCCCCCGCATCAGGTTCGATCCCGCGCCGTTGGCCACGGGCCGCAGGCCGGCGGCGCGGACGATGCCGCGTAGCAGACGGGCGGTCGTCGTCTTGCCGTTGGTGCCGGTGACGATGAC
>JADFRV010000016.1 GCA_022561095.1 Chloroflexota bacterium
TCACATTCGGTACGTTCGTCTTGGTAGTCGCGCTGGAGCTCCTCTACCTCGCCGCTATCGAGATGACCGTCAATCGCGCATCGGCCTAAGTGGGAGTAGCCGATGCCTGAGAAGCCCTCCTCTCCACGAGAAGAACGCGGTGGCCAGGACCTGATGGACGAGATTGTTTCCCGCCTTCAGGGCGGTGAGTTCGCACGCTGGATCGACCTCGTACTACCGGAACATGGCTTCATCCACCGATCCTGAGCGAGACACCGGAGGAGGCCTGGGGATTCTTCCAGAGGCCCTCACCCACAACCTGGAGCTGGCCGCGACCATCCTCATGGCGGTTGCGGCCATAATGACAGCATGGACAGCGTTTCAGTCCACCAAGTGGGGCGGTGTGCAGGCCGACCAGTTCGCCGAGGCAGGCGCCGACCGGACCGAGTCCACGAGGTTCTCCACGCTCGCCGGCCAGCAGGCCCAGGTCGATATCAGCACGTTCACCAACTGGCTGAACGTCCTGCAAGCCGACATTCGGGCCGGCGATGTGGAGCCCCCTCCTAGCGCGGCAGAATACCAGCCGACACCCGGCACACTCTCCGGATTCCTATTCGAGCGGTTCCGCGAGGAGTTCACACCGGCGGTCCAGGCGTGGCTCGCCACAGATCCATTCAGGGACGTGAACGCCCCCGCGACGCCGTTCGACATCCCCGAGTACGAGCTGGAGGCGAACCAGATGGCCGACGACTTCCAGGCCGCCGCGGATGAGTCCGCCCAGGAGGCTCGTGATGCCAACCAGACCTCCGATGAGTACGTCATCATTGCGGTGGCCGCCGCGCTGGTACTGTTCTTCGCCGGCCTATCGAGCAAGCTGCTCAGACCGCGGAACAGGGTGCTGACCCTTGGCCTGGGAGTGATGATGTTCGTCTTCGCGCTCGTCTTAGTGTTCACCCTGCCCATCGAGCTCTAGGTTAGCTGACTTGAGGGGCTTGGGCCCTGGGTGCCTCGGAGTTCCTGGCGGGCCGCAAGATTACCACGAGGATGACGTGAGAGAGACGTGGGAGAATTGAGAGACGTCCAAGGCGTCCGCGAAGACCAGCTCGCCGGCGGCTTCTTCCCTCTACTCATCCTGCTTGTGGCTTTCCTACTCGTGGCACCGCTACTGGACGGCTCTGCCGCTGGCCGGATCACGCTGACCTTCCTCTTCTACGTGGCTATGCTGGTCGCCATCCGCGCATCCGTGAGGCGCCGCATCGTCCTCTCCCTTGTCTTCGTCGTATCGGCGTTCGCCTGGGTTACGTTCGCCTTCGATCAGTTCTTCGACATCCCAGCGCTAGAGGTGGCAAGCAGGATCCTGAATCCCACGCTGCTGTTCGTCACCGCTCTTGCGGTGCTGGCGGGAATTATCAGGGTCGAGAGGGTGACGATGAATACGGTCTTCGGGGCCTTATGCGTATACTTTCTGATCGCCCTGTTCTGGGCATTCATCTTCTTCCAGACTGAAAGGATTGACCCGGGGTCATTCACCTTTCCTGACGGCCCGCACCAACGCCTATCAGACTTCGTCTACTTCGCATTCGTCACCCAGACCACACTCGGGTTCGGAGACATCGCCCCGGTATCAGATTACGCGCGGTCGTTCGCGATGATGGCGGCCTTCCTCGGGCAAGTCTACCTGGTGGTGACTGTGGCGCGAATGGTCTCGCTCCAGGTCGCGTACTCCGGTCGGGTAGCGGGGACATCCATCTTCCCACCGCCTGCCGATGAGGCTGCGCCTGAGGGGACCGCGTCCGAAGGCAGGGCTTCCGGCGAGCGGCCCCAGGACTCGGAAGACCGCAATGAGCTAGACGAAAGCTAAAGGGAGGCCGACATGAGTCCTAACGATCAGACCGGGCGAGGGCGGAATTGCCAAGGGGACGGCGGTCAGCGCAGGTTCTGGAGCCTGTTGCCTCAGGTTGACCCCAGCGTACGACGAGAGGTCCTGGGGTCGCTGTTCTTTAGCGGGCCCAGGCTGCGTCGATACCTGATCCGCTTCACGGTGCTACTGAGTCTCTCAGTACTCATCGCGTCGTGGGGCATCCTCGACGACTCAACGGCGGTAGTGATCGGCGGCATGCTGATTGCTCCGCTCATGACCCCGGTGCTTGGCATTGCGGCCGCCACCGTCATGGCCTGGCCACGGCGACTCGGGACCGCGGTGCTACAGGTTGCTGTCGCCACCGCGGGTGCGATCGGGATGGCGTGGCTCGTCTCACTTTTATTCCCGGACGGCGTATACGCGCTGGTACTTCCGGGTGAACTGCTGTCCAGGACCGAGCCCACCCTTCTGGATCTCGCTATAGCCCTCGCGGCGGGAGCCGCGGGCGCGTACGTTCTCGTCCACAAGGAGTCTGTATCTGCGCTGCCGGGGGTCGCAGTGGCGGTGGCGCTCGTGCCGCCGCTGGCGGTGGTCGGGATCTCGTTGGGGTTTGGTAACTACGATGATGCGGGGGGCGCTATGCTCCTGTACCTCACAAACCTGGCCGGCATCGTTCTGGCGGCGATGGTCGTGTTCGTGCTTACCGGGTTTGTACCGGAGTTCCAGATCAGACGCGGAATCAAGGAGATCCGCCTTGGATTCGTCGTGGCCGCCATCTCCGTTCTCGTGATCTCGGTCCCGCTTCTCGCGAACTCGCTTCTCGTCGTTAACGACGCCCGGGATCAGGCGGCCGTACGCGGAGCGGTTGAGAATTGGCTCGGGGACGAGCCTTCGCTGGAAGTCGTGGAGCTGGAGGTGTCCGGGAATGATGTGACTGTGAACCTGATGGGTCCGGAACCGCCGCCGCCGGCCGCCTCTCTGGGAACGGAACTCGCCTCCACCTTGGGCGGTGACGTTAACGTCACGGTCGGTTGGATCAAGCTGGTAGAGGAATCAACACGGATCACACCCTGAATGACAGCGAGTACGGCGACGTGCCCACGCCGATGCGAAGCCTCATCTCTACCGAAAATTCGGTACGAATGTACTTAGCCTTAGCAGTGTCTGGAGAGCCTGCCGCGGGCTAAAGTTGGACGAGCGTCGGGAATTATCGACGGCAAAAGACGGCTGACCGGGAGTGGACATCCAGAACGTCATGACACGACTATCCGTGCAAGATCAGGCAGATTCAATGGATAGGACTCGTCATCTGCCGGCGTCCAAGCGCGCAGCCGTCTCAAGGACCGAAGGATGCAACGACGAGTCCCAACTGGTGAAGCGCGCTAAGGATATGGAGGAGGACGCCCTGGCCTCGCTCTACTCCATCTACTACCCACGGATCTTCAACTACGCGTTTTACCAGCTCGGGGACATTCAGGCAGCGGAGGATCTAGCGTCTGACGTCATGCTGAAGGTGTTGGAGTCTATCGACGGGTACCGGTCCAAGGGACCGCCGTTTTCCGCCTGGGTGTTCCGCATAGCGCGAAACAAGCTAATCGATCTCCACCGGCGGCGCAAGCGGAACGGAATGGTAAATCTGTGGGACCTGCCAGTAGCGATTGAATTGGCACCCGAGACTCTGGCCGAGCGGGCCCTTGACCGCGGACAGCTCCAGATCGCCCTGAAGTACCTCAACGAAGTTCAGCGGCAGGTCATCGTACTCAGGTTCATCGAGGGGTTCGATACTGCCACGGTCGCGCACACCCTGGGCCGAAAAGTGAGCTTCGTCAAGTCGGTGCAGCACCGGGCGCTTAAGTCGCTCCGCGGCATCCTCTCGCGGAACGGGCGGTAACGCCGCCAACCGCTGCCCTGACTTCGCCACTGGCAGCCGCCGATCCGGCGCCGCCCGGCACAGCGGGAATGGCTACCGAGAATTCATTAGCAATATAACGAGCCCTAGCCATGCGTTGACCTCTTAGGACTCCCGATACTGGGTGGTGGTCGTAGCGGCCCATATCGAGCGTGAGTCGGTGTTGGAAAAGGACGAAACCGGTATGGGAGGTATTCGAAGTGTTTAGACGCGGAGGAATCGGCGGGACCTCGACCACCGATCACGCCGGAAGAGCGCCTTCGCATCGCGATGGCTCGACAATAGCCCGCGCATAGCATCTGCTGTCGGAATTATGAAGGGAGGGAGATCGAAAATGGCTATCGGACCTGTCCAGCTGGTGGTACTCGGATTCAACCAGCCCGACTTCAAGGGAGAGATCCTGGCCGAGTTCGACCGGCTCAAGGAGAACGACGTCGTCCGAGTGATCGATGGGCTCGCCGTCCATAAGGACGCGGAGGGAGAGGTCACAATGATCAAGCGAAGCGATCTTGGTGGCAAGGAAGCGGCGGAGTTCGGGGCGGTCGTCGGAGCCTTGATCGGCCTCGGAGCGGCGGGGCTCGAAGGCGCCAGGGAGGGCGCCGAAGCGGGGGCCGCCGCGGCGGAAGAGGGAGTCGAAATATTCGATGAAGAAGAGGTCTGGGACGTCATAGACGACATACCGAACGACTCCGCGGCGGCCGTGATCCTCCTCGAGCACCGATGGGCGATACCGCTTCGTGACGCGATCCGCAGGGCGGGAGGGTTCCACGTCGCAGACGGATGGGTCCACCCTGAGGACCTCGTTGCTGTAGGCCTTCTGGCTGGCGAGGAAGCAGCGGCGCTCATGGAGCCCGAAGGCAAGTCAGCATAATCCGAGGGAGCACGACGCGCTAGACCAACTAAAGGAGGAACGGAAGTATGTTTGGACCAGGACGAAGGATGTCGAGGCGGACGGCACGTCGGACATCGAGGCGCGTATCAAAGAGGCAGGCCGCGCCGCAGCAGCCACAGGCCGCGCCGCCACCGCCAGCTGCCGCCGCGCCTCCGCCTGCGGCGGCGGAGGAGGACTACACCGACGAGCTCGAGAAGCTGGCGGACCTCAAGGTCAAGGGGGTCATCACGAACGAGGAGTTCGAGGCGAAGAAGAAGCAGCTGCTCGGGCTCTAAGCGCTCCGTCAAAGAGAGGAGGTCTTAGCGTGAAGACGATCATCTTAGGTGTTGCGGCTTTGGCTGCGGGTGCCTGGCTTGTGATGCGCCGGCGGCGCCAATCGGAGCACTCAGAAGAGGGAGAAGGCCCTGCGGACGAGACTGCCACCGGTCCGACAGGATAGGTGATTCTACGGCCACCAGCGGTGTCTGTTCTCCCAGGCCCATAGTGTTATGTGGCCGCAAAAAGAGAGGAGAGGTTTCCACCACACACATCATGATCAAAAAAGCATGACACATACATTTGTAAAGCGAAGATCGAGAAGGAGGAAGAGCGATGAGCGAACTCGTCGTAGTGGCGTTTGACAACGCGGTTGAGGCGGATCAGTTGATGGGCAAGCTGGGGAAGCTGCAGAAGGAGCGCCTTATCACGTTAGATGACGCTGCCGTCGTCGTCCGGAAGCACGACGGCCACGTGAAGGTTAAGCAGGCCCACAACCTGGTGGGGTCAGGCGCTATGGGCGGGGCGTTCTGGGGAATGCTGATCGGCCTTCTGTTCTGGGCGCCGTGGCTAGGTCTGGCTATCGGTGCAGTGTCCGGCGCGCTCGCCGGGAAGCTGACAGACGTAGGCATCGATGACAAATTCATCAAGGAGGTCGGCGCCACGATCAAGCCAGGACACTCGGCCGCCTTCCTGCTGGTACGCGAATCCACGCCCGACAAGGTTTTGGACGAGCTGAAGGGATTCAAAGGCACCGTGTTGAAGACCTCACTGTCGAAGGAGAACGAGGCCAAGCTGAAGGTTGCCTTCGGCGCAGAGGAGTAAATGCGCACTGCCTGCGCGGACTGGTGGCCGCCGGCAACGGCTGGCCACCAGTTTCCTAACATGAGGTACTTACAATGATAATCCGGGTAATAGTGGTCTTGGCCGTGTCCCTAATCGTGGCAGCGGCATGCTCCGATGGCGACAGTAACGGCGACGGCAACGGCACTGCGGCCCCCTCCGTCTGCGATCAGGCGGACACTCTCCAGCAGTCTGTTGACGAACTCGCTCAGCTTGACGTTATAGCGGGAGGCCTTGATGGGCTGAACGCCGCGGTAGACCAGGTGACGCTAGACCTCGAGAGCCTCTCGGTGCTGGTTGGCACGGAGACGGCCGACGAAGCGGCCGCGCTCAAGGACGCTATCGAGCAGGCGGACGAAACCTTCTCCACCCTGGAGGACCAAGAGAGCCTGCTCGCCGCCACCGCCGATGTGGGACTCGTCATCGCACAGGTGGCTACTGCAGCCGACGGACTGAAGGAGGCGCTCTCGTTCGAGTGCGGTTGAGCGAAACACTGCGCCGCCGAGCTCGAGAAGCTGGCGCACCTGAAGGAGCAGGGGATCATCACGGAGGAGGAGTCCGAGGCGGAGAAGAAGCAGATCCCAAGGATATAGCCTCAACTAGCGGATAAGGAGGATGCCCATGCCCGAGTTGAACGAGTACAAGCCCGGGACAGCGTTCACCGGCGTCATCGGACGGACGTACGACCAGTCCGAGCCTGCGTGGCCGGAACCCCTCCGCGCCAAAGAGGGCGCACCCAACGTACTGTTTTTCATCCTAGACGATACTGGCTTCGGCCAGCTCGGCTGCTACGGCAGCCCGATCGACACGCCGAACCTGGACGCGCTCGCGGCGAACGGCCTCCTGTACAACAACATGCACACGACGGCCCTCTGCTCGCCGACGCGGACGTGCGTGCTGACGGGGCGGAATCATCACTCGAACGGAATGGCGTGTATCACGGAGGGTTCTACGGGCTTTCCCGGGGCGAACGGCAACATTCCGTTCGAGAACGGGTTTCTGTCGGAGATACTGCATCAGCACGGCTACAGCACGTACGCCGCCGGCAAGTGGCACCTGACGCCGGCCGACCAGATTTCCGCGGCGGGTCCGTACGACCGCTGGCCGCTCGGCCGGGGCTTCGAACGATACTACGGATTTCTCGGCGGCGATACGCACCAGTACTATCCCGACCTGACGTACGACAACCATCGTGTCGAGCCACCGAAGACGCCGGAGGAAGGCTACCACCTGACTGAGGACCTGGCCGACAGAACGATCTCGTTCATCGCCGACTCCAAGCAGGTCGCGCCAAACAAGCCGTTCTTCTTGTATTTCGCCACGGGCGCGATGCATGCGCCACACCACGTGCCGAAGGAGTGGGCCGACCGCTACGCCGGCAAGTTTGACGATGGGTGGGAAGCCTATCGAGAGAAGACGTTCGCAAGGCAGAAGGAGCTGGGCATCGTCCCGCAGGACGCGGAGCTGTCGCGACACGACCCGGATGTGAAGCCGTGGGACGATTGCTCGGCGGAAGAGAAGAAGCTCTACGCGAGGATGATGGAGGTCTACGCGGGCTTCCTGGAGCACACGGATCACCAGTTCGGCAGGATCCTCGACTTCCTTAAGACGATGGGCGAGCTGGACAACACGCTTGTCATGGTGCTCTCCGACAACGGAGCAAGTTCCGAGGGCGGGCCTGAAGGTTCGGTGAACGAGAACCTCTTCTTCAACTTCGTGCCGGAGTCGCTTGAGGAGAACCTCGCGGCGATCGATGAACTGGGCGGTCCCAAGCACTTCAACCACTATCCGTGGGGCTGGACCTGGGCAGGCAACACGCCCTTCCGCCGCTGGAAGCGCGAGACCTACCGCGGCGGCATCAGCGACCCGTTCATCGTCCACTGGCCCCAGGGGATAAAGGCGAAGGGCGAAGTCCGCACCCAGTACGCCCATGCCACCGACCTGGTGCCCACGGTGCTGCAAGCTCTCGGCCTTGAACCGCCCACCACGATCAAAGGCGTCGCCCAATCTCCGATCGAAGGTGTGAGCCTTGCTCATACGTTTGACGATGCAAATGCTCCCACGAAGCACGGCACCCAGTACTTCGAAATGATGGGCCACCGCTCGATCTACCACGATGGCTGGCGGGCGGTCTGCCCCTGGCCGGGCACGTCGTTCAGCGAATCCGGCAGGACGTTCGGAACGCCGATCCCGGCCGAAACGCTGACCGAGCTCGACGCGAACGACTGGGAGCTCTACCACGTCGCCGAGGACTTCGCCGAGAACCACAATGTGGCGGCCGAGAATCGGCCCAAGCTCATCGAGATGATCGCTCAGTGGTACGTAGAGGCGGGCAAGTACAACGTCCTGCCCGTGGACGGGCGGGGCCAGCAGCGGTTCGCGGAGCCGCGGCCTCAGATCGCGCCGGGCCGCGACAGCTACACGTACTACCCGGGTACGCAGGAGGTGCCGGTCAACGCCGCCGCCCCAATCATCAACCGCCCCCACAGCATCACCGCGGCCGTCGAGATCCCGGCCGGCGGCGCAGAGGGCGTACTGGTCTCCCAGGGCGGCATCGACGGCGGCTACACCTTCTTCGTGAAGGACGGCAAGCTCCGCTACACCTATAGCTACGTGGCGCGCACGTACTATCACGTCGAGTCGAACCGGCCGGTGCCCGAGGGCCGCCATCAGCTTCGCTATGAGTTCGAGGTCACTGGCGAGCCGGACATTCTCAATGGCAGAGGAGCTGCCGGCCGCGGCCAGCTCTATATCGACGGAGAGCTAGTCGGCCAGGTGGAGATGCCGGTGACGAACCCGATAGTGCTCGGACTGGCCAGCGGCGTGGCCGTCGGCGCGGACGCCGGCGCCCCCGTCACCGACGAGTACGAGCCGCCGTTTGAGTTCACCGGCACACTCCACAAGGTGGTCATCGACGTGAGTGGCGAACTCATTAGGGACACCGAGGCCGAGATGCGTGCCATCATGGCCCGGCAGTAGGCGGGGATGGCGTCGCGCGTTCGCAGGGGGCCAGATCCTGAGCAGCTGTCTGGCTGCCGGGATGCTGTCCGCGGCGTGTCCCGAATTAGTTCGCCCAGACAGATCGGATCACTCGCCAAAGGTATTCGGTGATAGGAGATAAATGGAGATGTCAAAATTGATTGAGTACAAACCCGGAGCAACCTTCCCCGGCAAGATCGGGCGTACGGCTGAGGAATCCACGCCCGCCTGGCCCCAACCTATACGCGCCAAGGAGGGCGCACCCAATATCCTGTTCTTCATCCTTGACGACGTCGGCTACGGGCAGCTCTCATGCTTCGGTGGGCTGGTGGAGACGCCGAACATCGACCGCGTGGCGGAGAACGGCCTCCGCTATGCGAACATGCACACCACTGCGCTCTGCTCGCCGACCCGCTCCTGTGTCCTCACCGGCCGCAACCACCACTCCAACGGCGTGGCCTCCATCATGGAGACCGCAACCGGCTACCCGGGCTACGACGCGCGCATGCCGTTCGAGAACGGCATGCTGCCGGAGATGTTGCTGCAGCACGGGTACAACACGTTCTGCATCGGCAAGTGGCACCTGTCGCCGTCGGAGGACAACACTGCCGCCGGCCCCTTCCACCGCTGGCCGATGGGGCGCGGCTTCGAGCGCTTCTACGGCTTCCTGGGCGGCGAGACCAACCAGTGGTACCCCGACCTGACCGAGGATAATCGCTCGGTCCAGCAGCCGAAGCCGCCGGAAGAGGGCTACCACCTCAACATCGACCTCGCCGACAAGGCCATCAAGATGGTCCTTGACGCCCACGTTAACGCGCCGGAGAAGCCCTTCTTCCTCTATTACGCTACCGGCGCGGCGCACGCGCCGCACCACGTCGAGAAGGAGTGGATTGACAAGTACAAGGGCAAATTTGACGCAGGCTGGGACTCGTACCGCGAGCAGGTTTTTCAGCGCCAGAAGGAGATAGGGTTGTTGCCCGCTGACGCGCAACTGGCGGAACGCGACCCGGACGTGCCGGTGTGGGACACGCTGTCGCCTGACGAAAGACGCCTCTACGCTCGCTTCATGGAGGTCTACGCCGGCTTCCTGTCGCAGACGGATTTTCACTTCGGACGCATCCTCGACACTCTGGAAAAGATTGGCGAGCTGGACAACACGATCATCATGGTATTGTCCGACAACGGCGCTTCCGCCGAGGGGGGGCCGGTTGGCTCGGCCAACGAGATGCTCTTCTTCAACAACATCCCCGAGTCGTTCGAGGACAACCTGGCCCAGATCGATGACCTCGGCGGCACGAAGAGCTACAACCATTACCCCTGGGGCTGGACCTGGGCAGGCAACGCGCCCTTCCGCCGCTGGAAGCGGGAGACCTACCGCGGTGGCTCTACCGACCCCTTCATCGTCGCCTGGCCGAAAGGCATCAAGGCTCGGGGCGAGGTGCGCCAGCAGTACGCCCACGCCGTTGATATGGTGCCCACCGTCCTTGACGCACTGGGCATCGAAGCGCCACGGGCGGTCCGAGGCGTAGCCCAATCCCCGCTGGAAGGCGTGAGCTTCGCCCACACCTTCGACGCGCCTGATGCGCATACCCAGCACGTTACGCAGTACTTCGAGATGTTCGCTCATCGCGCCATCGACCATGATGGCTGGCGGGCGGTCTGCCCCTGGCCTGGCGTCAACTTCACCGAAGCCGCCAAGAAGGGCCGTCAGTTTGGCTCTCCCGTCCCGCCGGAAGTCCTGGACGAATTGGAGACCAGCGCCTGGGAGCTGTACCACATCGCCGAAGACCCAACCGAGTCCCGCGATGTGGCCGCCCAGCACCCGGCGAAGCTGCGCGAGCTGATCTCGCTGTGGTGGACGGAGGCGGGCAAGCACAAGGTCCTTCCCCTTGACGGCGATGTCAAAACGCGCATGGTCGTCGAGCGTCCTCAGACGTCAAGGCCGCGCAGCCGCTTCACGTACTACCCGGGGCTCTCGGTCATTCCGCAACCCGCGACGCCTAAGATCTTGAATCGCCCGCACAGCATCGAAGCAGACGTTGAGATCCCGGCCGGGGGCGCTGAAGGCATCCTGCTCGCCCAGGGCGGCGCCGCCGGCGGAATTGCCTTCTACGTTAAGGATGGGAGGCTGCACTTTGCCCACAACTACGCCGGAAAGGAGATATTCGAGGTCGAGGCGCAGGCGGAACTGCCCGCGGGACGGCACAGTCTGCGCTTCGAGTTCGAGCCGACCGGCCAGCCCGACTTCGCCACCGGCAAGGGAGCCCCGGGGCGCTTGCAGCTTTACATCGATGGCACGCTTGTCGGGAACGCGGACGCGCCGCACACCACCCCTATGATCTTCGAGCTTGAGGGGCTCTCCTGCGGATACGACTTCGGGGCGCCGGTGCTGGAACGCGTCTACCAGCCGCCGTTCACCTTCACCGGCACCATCCATAGCGTGACCTTGGACGTCTCGGGGGAGCTGGTCGAGGACGACGAGGCGACGTTGCGCCGCCTCATGGCCCAGCAGTAGGAGGGTAGAGTGAAAGAACATGAAGAGACTTCGTGGAGCATCGGGGCCAGAACGTTGCCCGGGCCCGCCGGAGCAAGTGATGTCCTGCGAAACGCGATCGTGAGCGGCCCTGTGCCCGATGTGGAGGCGGTTGGGCGGGCTGCCCCCAAGAACGAGGCCGAATGGCTCGCGGCCATCGCGGAACTTGATGAAGAAAAACGGCCACTGGTACGGGACCTCATCGAGCAGTTTCCGGTTTCGGTTGAAAACGATGAGATTGGGGGGGTCAATGTCTGTCACGTGACTCCGGCGGAGGTTGATCCCAGGCACGAGAACCACCTGTTTAGTTACGTGCATGGGGGGGCCTACATTTTGAACGGCGGTGAGGCGGGTCTACTCGAAGCCATCGTGATCGCCCTCCGGGCCAAGATGCGGGTGCTGTCCATCGACTACCGAATGCCGCCCCAGCATCCCTTTCCGGCCGGGCTGGATGATGTCGTGACCGTCTATCAGCACCTGCTAGGGAATCGACCGGCAAAGTCGATGGCCCTGGGCGGCAGCTCGGCCGGTGGCGGCCTGATCTTGGCCGCGGTACACAAGTTTATCCAACTGGGCCTGGATCTACCGGGCGCACTTTACGCCGGAACGCCCTGGACCGACCTGACCAAGACCGGCGATTCATACTACACGAACGAAGGGATAGACCGGCTGCTCGTAACCTACGATGGCGTCCTGGAGGGAGCGGCCCGGCTGTATGCCGGGGACAATGACCTGAAAGACCCGCTAATCTCTCCGATTTACGGAGACTTCCACGGCTTTCCGCCCACGTTTCTGGTAACGGGGACGCGCGACCTGTTCTTGAGCAACACCGCTCGAGCGCACATTGCACTTCGGGCAGCGGGCGTGGTGGCCGACCTCCTCGTCTACGAAGGAGCGTCCCATGGTGAATATGGTTCTGAGGCGGATTCGCCAGAGCATCAGCAGACGTATGGAGAGCTGAATGCGTTTCTGTTACAGCACCTTCAGTAGTGCAGGCAGTGGGCGGACCATGAATGTCGGTCACCGCACCATCCATAACCTCACCGTGGACGTGCCCGGCGACCTCATCGAGGATGACGAGGCGACGTTGCGACGCATGATGGCCCAGCAGTAGGGCGCGATGGTCGCAGGCGATAAGAAGGAATCCTCATGGGCAGCGTGATCGGAGAGGTCCTCCCGGTGGCGGTGGCGGTTGCGGTGAGCCCCGTCCCCGTCATCGCTGTCATCCTCATGCTCTTCACGCCGGAGGCCAGGACGAACAGCGTCGCCTTCCTCCTCGGCTGGCTGCTGGGGTTGATCGTGGTCGGTAGCATCGTGTTGATCGCCGGTGATGTCGCCTCAGACGACTCAGGGGAGTCCACGGTCTCCGGGGTGGTGAAGCTGGTTTTCGGGCTGCTATTCCTGGTGCTCGCCGTCCGGTCCTGGCGGTCGCGGCCCAAGGCGGGTGAGGATCCGGAAATGCCGGGCTGGATGGCCGCCATCGACGGTTTCGGTGCCGTGAAGTCGGCCGGGATCGCTGCGCTGCTGTCCGGGCTCAACCCCAAGAACCTCGCCCTCACCGTCGCCGCCGCCGCCACCATCGCCGCCGCCGGGCTCACCACCGGCGAGGAGATCGGCGCCTTCGCCATCTTCGTGACCATCGCCAGCATCACCGTGGCGGCTCCGGTGCTCGTCTATCTGATCATGGGGGACCGGGTGCAAGGTGGCCTGAACAGCCTCAAGGAATGGCTCATCGCCAACAACAACACGGTCATGGCCGTGTTGCTCGTCGTGCTCGGCGCCAAGCTGCTCGGCGACGGCATCAGCATCCTCAGCAATTGACGCCGTGCAGGGAGACGCTGGCTCGGCAAATGGAAGTGACAGTAGTGCCACCCAAAGGGAAACCGTCGGCACGCGCCGAGCCTCCTTCGGTGCAGGCTGAAGCGTCATGATAATCGCGGGCATCGCGTCACTACTGGGGGCCCCAATTTGGATCGTCGTGACGCTCGTGGCTCTCCTGTTCTGGCGCAGTCGTTGGGTACGGCGCCGGTCCGGCTCGTTTAAGTGCGCCGTTCGCCGCGCTTCCGGTGATGTCACTGATGCGATCGTCGACGTCCCCTCTAAATTCAAGCTGGGATACGGCCTGTGGGTGAGTAACGTGTTCATCTGGGAAAAAGGGAGGGCCACGTTCAGAGATATCCTTCTGCCAGTGGACGGGATCGATGAGGGAGGCGTGCGCAGAGCAAATCCCAAGGAGGTAAAAGGTCTGGGAGCGGAACCTGTTATCGCAACCCTGGTTGTCGGAACCGGGGCCAGGGTGGAGGTGGCTGCGCGGGCCGAGGACCGTGGCATCGCGCTGGGGCCGTTCCTTAAGCGGGCCGCCGAGAAGACGGAAGGAAGGACACCACAATGACCGATAGATCCACAACGAAACCCGCTCCTGAGGGAGAGCCGAACGAAGCCGCCTGCTGCGCGGCGAGCAGGCCGAACGAGCGGGCCCTGGGAGGAGTGGCGGAAGCCGTTTCTCTGACAACCGCCAGCGCCTCCACCGACGGGATGACACTGATTCCCGGCGGCGAGTTCCTGATGGGCACCGCAGATGAGGCCGGCTACCCGGCCGATGGCGAGGGGCCGGTCCGCGAGGTCAGACTGCGGGGCTTCTGGATCGACGCTATGGCTGTCTCGAATGAGCGCTTCGCCGCGTTCGCAGACAACACGGGCCACCTCACTGAAGCGGAGCGGTTCGAGTGGTCCTTCGTTTTTGCCGGCCTGCTTCCCCCCGATTTCGCGGACACCAGAAGCATCGCAGCGGCGCCCTGGTGGCGGCAGGTGTTCGGCGCTGACTGGCGCCACCCCGAGGGGCCGAACTCCAACATCAACGGGCGCCCGGACCATCCAGTCGTTCATGTGTCCTGGAACGACGCATTAGCGTACTGTACCTGGGCGGGAATGCGCCTGCCCACCGAGGCGGAGTGGGAGTACGCCGCCCGCGGCGGACTGGAGCAGAAGCGCTACCCCTGGGGCGATGAGCGCGAACCCGACGGCCAGCACCGAATGAACGTCTGGCAGGGCGAGTTCCCCAACCAGAACACGGTTGATGACGGGTACTTCGGCACCGCACCGGTGAGTGCCTTCCGTCCCAATGGCTATGGCCTATTCAACATGACCGGGAACGTCTGGGAGTGGTGCTCGGACTGGTTTAGCCCAACGTATTATGCGAACGGCTCGCGTGACAACCCCGCAGGGCCTCCGTCTGGAGACGCGAAGGTGATTCGAGGCGGCTCGTACCTGTGCCACGACTCCTACTGCAACCGATATCGAGTGGCGGCCCGAACGCGCAACACACCTGACAGCTCCACCGGTAATATGGGCTTCCGCTGCGCAATGGACGCCTGACCTAGATCTCGCAATCACTAGACCTCGAACCTTTCACGCGTGGCACCCCAACTACGCGTAGCGACGTTTGACGCAACGCCCGAGACCGTGTTTTCAATCGCCTCGCGGAATTCCCTGCCTGTCAGGCCTATCTGCGGCCACCGTCAAGCGAGGTGCACTACTAAGAAATGATTACAAATGTACTTATGATTCGCGATGGCCTGCGTCTCATCTTGGCCCATCATCTGTACCATCGGTGAGCCAGTATTCCCTATCTGGGGAAAGGAGTATTCGACGTGTTTTTTCTTTCGACGTTCTGGGACGTCCTCTGGGGCTCGTTCCTCTTCTTCTTCATATTTGTCCCGCTCATCATGTTGTGGGGCTTCGCCTTGGTGGACCTGTTTAGACGAAGAGGCATGTCCGCGATCAGTCGAGTCCTATGGCTGCTATTCATCATCTTCCTGCCCATCCTTGGACCGATAATCTATCTGCTGGTCCGACCGGCTGATGAGCAAGTCGAGTACCGCTACTAGGATCAGCCCGATCTGGGGGCTCGTCGCCCGAAGACGGGCCCGCGGAAGCGGCGTCCCCCACTTGAGAGGAGCAGTCTAATGAGCAAGCCAGACAAACCGATTGTCGTCATGGTGGCGATCTACACCACCGAGATAGACGGCGACCTCACGCTCGCGACGCTGAACCAGTGGAAGAAAGACGGCAAAATCGAGGTCATCGACGCCGCTGTGATGGTAAGGGAGGGTACCTCTGGAAGCTTCGAGATCAAGATGCCTGGCGAACCCTCCGCCAAGAGGGGAGCTAAACGAGGCGCCATCGCGGGTGGGCTTCTCAGCGTCATCTTCCCCCCTTCAATCCTTGCTCTGGGAGCGGCTGGCGCCGTCGCCGGTGCTGTCGTAGGGCACTTCCGGGACCATGGCCTGGACACCGACGTCCTGAAGAAGATCGGGGACAGGGTGCCACGAGGAGGCTCTGCTATCGTGGCGGTGATCGAAAAGCGTTGGGTGGATCAGTTCGCCAAGGTCGTCAAGGGCTACGGCGAACTCACCAGCTACTCGCTTGACCCGGAAGCCGCGGCTCGGCTCATCGGTTAGCAGTGATCACCACAGAAGTCTGGCATCTGTTCCAGGTCAAGTAGCGACCACTGCGGTACTTCGCCTGCTCGGCCCTGGGCGAGGCTTTGACCCCGTGTGGGGTCCCGAACGTGGGCCAGCGGAGGCAGCCGGAGGCGCTCATCTGCAGTTTTGGACCGGCCAGAGCGAGGCATGAATCATGGGCACGGAGCCCACTGTTCTTCCTCCTCCTCTTGTTACTGGTCCTCCTAGCGGTCCCGTGGGAGAAGCATAATGAGCGCACCGGCTGAGCAGCAGGCAGACCCGACCGGCCTGCAGTCGCTCGCCTACCGCTATCTGCCCATACTGGCGTGGCTGCCCGCATATAACCGCGCCCAATTGATGCCTGACGCGATCGCAGCCCTGACCGTCTGGGCGCTGCTGGTTCCGGAGGCGATGGCCTACGCCACAATAGCCGGAGTTCCACTAGAAGCCGGCCTGTACGCGGCTATACTCCCCCTCTTCCTTTACGCGATATTCGGCACGTCGCGCCAGCTGATTACCGGGCCCAGCTCGACGGTCGCGATCCTGTCCGCCGCCACCATCGCCCCCCTTGCTGATGGCACTGAGGAGTTCATCGCACTCACGGCGGCCCTAGCCATCCTCGTCGGGGTGATCCTAGTTGTGGCTGGCGTCGCCCGCATGGGTTGGGTGTCCCAGTTCATGGCCAAGCCTGTTCTCGAAGGATTCGTCATCGGACTCGCATTGGTAGTGCTAGTCGGCCAGGCGGACAAGCTGGTTGGGGTTGATGCTGAAGGCGATAACTTCTGGCAGGAAGCCTGGGATATCATCAGCAGCCTCGGCGACGCACATCTTGAGACAGCGGTTATCGGAGTGGGCTCACTTGTCCTTCTGTTTACGCTCGCGCGGTTCGTACCAAGAGCCCCAGGCGCCCTGATCACCGTATTCCTAGGAATCGTCATCTCCGCTGGCCTCAATCTCGAAGATAAAGGCGTCCACATCGTGGGCGACATCCCCTCCGGACTCCCTCCGTTCGGCCTCCCCGACGGTATCAGCCTCACAGACATCCAGAATCTTCTGCCCGGGGCGTTCGCCATCGTACTGGTTGCCTACGCCGAATCGCTCGCAATCGCCCAGTCGTACGCAACCAAATACAAGTACGCGGTGGACCCCAACCAGGAGCTTATTGCGCTGGGATTGTCCAACGCCGGTGCCGGAGTGAGCCAGGGCTTCGTCGTCGACGGCAGCCTGTCGAGGACCGCGGCCGCGGACTCGGCCGGTCAGAAGACCCAGATGTCGTCACTCATTAACGGAGCCCTTGTCATCGTCACAGTGTTAGCCCTCACTGCGCTATTCCAAGATCTTCCCGAGGCGGTCCTGGGCGCGATAGTGGTGCACGCCGTGTGGCATCTCATTGACCTCAAGAAGCTGCGCGCCATTTATAACGTAAGCAAAGTGGATTTCTGGCTAGCCGCGATCTGCATGCTTGGAGTCCTCACTTTCGACATCCTCGCAGGGCTCATCATCGCCGTCGCCGTGTCCCTTCTTGTCCTCATCTACAGGGCCAGCCGCCCAGGCATACCAGTGCTCGGAAAGGACCCGGACGAGAACGTGTACCACAGCATCGAACGGCACCCGGAGAGCGAGACCTACCCCGGTCTCATCATCTTCCGCCTCGACGCCGAACTCTTCTTCGCCAACGCCACCTATTTCCGTGACCGCGTCCGGGAGCAACGAGCAACCGCCGATCCACCGGCCAGGGCGATCCTTGTCGATGCCGAGGCGATCCACGATCTGGACATCACTGCGGCGGAGATGCTGAAGGAGCTAGCATCCGAACTGGCCGACGACGGCATCGAGCTACTGTTTGCCCGCGTCCATCAATCGGTGCGCGAGATGATGCAACGGTCCGGCGTTGAAGACGCAATCGGCGGCGATCACATCTACTCTACGATTCAGGACGGGGTTGACGACTTCCTGACACGCCACCCCGAGGCCGGCCGCCGCGACCGACCGGCCACCCGAGACACTTAGGCAGTGATTCATCGGACGAAGCGGCATGAGCGCACAGGCTGAACAGCAGGAAGGTAGAACCCGCCTACGGGAGCTCGCTCACCGGTACGTGCCCATATTCGAGTGGCTGCCGAAGTATCAGCGCGGGTGGCTCCGTCCGGACGCCATCGCCGCTCTCGTGGTCTGGGCCGTACTCGTACCTCAGGCCATAGCGTACGCCACGCTGGCCGGCGCCTCGCCGGAGGCTGGGCTATATGCCGCAGCGGCGGGCCTACTCTTCTATGCGGTACTCGGTACGGGCCGCCAGGTTACAGTGGGTCCGGGCTCAACCATCTCTGTCATGGTGGCCGTGACGGTTGCCCCTCTGGCAAGCAGCACCGGTGACTACGTCACGCTCACGGCGGCCCTCGCCATCCTTATCGGCGTAATTCTAGTCGGCGCCGGCCTCGCACGCCTGGCGCTCATAGCGGACTTCTTCGCAAAGCCGATACTCGTCGGGTTCGTTGCCGGGCTGGCGCTGCTGATCGCCGTAGGTCAGGGCCCGAAGCTATTCGGTGTAGAAGGAGGCGGCGACAACTTCTTCGAGGAGCTCTGGAACCTGGTGATGGACCTGTCCGATACCAATCCGGAGACGCTCGCCATCGGCGCAGGCTGCATCGTCATGCTATTCGGGCTAAGCCGCCTAGTGCCCTCAGCGCCCGCGGCGCTTATCACGGTCGTCGCCGCGATTGCGGCGGTCGCGATCCTGGACCTCGACGACGAGGGCGTAGCGGTCGTGGGCGACATCCCCACAGGACTGCCGACGCCCAACCTGCCGGGCGTCGGACTGCGCAACCTTTGGCGTCTGCTGCCGGGCGCTGCGGGCATCGCCATCGTCGCCTTTGCGGAATCGAACGCCACCGCCCGCTCTCTAGCCGACAAGCATAAGTACGAGGTGGATCCCAACCAAGAACTGATCGCTCTGGGGGGGGCAAACGTCGGGGCTGGGCTGTTTCAGGGCTTTCCTGTGGATGCTTCCCTGTCGCGGAGCGCCACCGCCGACGCTGCCGGCATGAAGACGCAGGTCTCGAGCCTCGTAGCGTTAGCCCTCGTCCTGATCACGATCGTGGCGCTATCCTCGCTGTTTCGGAACCTCGCGGTCGCCGCCCTCGCCGCCATCATCATAGTGTCGGTGGTCGGTCTGGTGAATGTCGGCGAGCTGCGCCGGCTGTACCGGCTGGACAAACCGGACTTCGCACTCGCCATCATCAGCTTAACGGGAGTCCTCCTACTTGGCATTCTCCCTGGCCTCGCCGTGGCCGTAGTGGCGGGGCTGGCGGCGCTTGTCTACCGGGGATACCGGCCCCACACCGCCGTCCTGGGTGGGGTCACCGGCGAGGAGGACGAGGATTTCGGTTTCCGGGACGTCGAGCGGCACTCACAGGCAGAGACGTTCCCCGGCCTGATCATCTTCCGGTTCGACACCGAGCTCTTCTTCGCCAACGCCAACTACTTCCGAGACCAGATCCGAGAGGTCGTGAAAGGAGCCCAGCCTCCGGCGAGGGCGATCCTCGTCGATGCGGGTGCCATCTCGCACATCGATACGACCGGCACAGACATGCTCGCCGAACTCGTGTCCGAATTATCGGAGTCCAATATAGAGCTGCTACTCGCGCGGGTAAAGGGACCGGTGCGGGATATCTTCCGTCGGACCGGCCTAGAGGACGCCTTCGGAGGCGACCGCATCTACCCGACGGTCCGCGCCGGAGTCGCCGCCTACCTTGCGCGGCACGGGGGTGCGGAGGAGTCGACCGATCAGCCGACCGACGACAGCGAGACCTGATCCCTCACTAGCAAGAAAGGAATGCCGGTTTGCTCGACCGATGTCACTCAGAGATCAGATGGAACGCAAGGGATGCTTTGTCACCTTGCCCAGACCGCACAAGCGAAACACAGCGGCATATGCAAAGGAGGACACTATGCGCGCACTGCTAATCATGTTCCTGGTCATCGCGATCCTGACCCCGGGGCTCCTGCTGGGCTTGCTCGCCAGCCCTTGGTTTTACCTGATCCTGTTCCTGCTACTGCTACTGTTCCCAGTGGTCCTTGCGCCCAAGCCGGAGAAAAGGGACAGCCTGAGATCAAGCAGCGGCCAGGAATCACCCGGGCTTCTCATTTGGATTCTGGTCATCGCGGCATTCGTTTTCGCCGTTCCCGTTCTCATACTGGGATTCTCGCTGGCCCCCGGATTCTTTCTCATCATTCTGCTCGTAATGGCACCGTTGATCTGGATGGCCTTCCGCCCGTCATCGTAGTTCGCCCATTTCGCGGACCTCGGCACCATCCCAACCGATATCCGTGAGCTGACCTGATCGATAACGAGAAATCGTTAGCAACGTACTTATGTTTTGCCATGCGCCAAGAAGCTAAGGCGCAGCATACTTTGAGGGAGCGTCACTCTAGCGCGGGTCGGGGGCGAACTCCCACGGGACGCAATTGCAGCCTCGCCTGCGCGTGCGATCGATAGGCTTCAACTACCGCATCAGGGAGGAGGTGTAATGCTCGCGAGATTCACTCTGGCCGCTCGACGTGGAGGAACTTTCGGCACCAGACTGCAGCGGGTGCTCGGGGCGTTCTGGCGGAGCCTCAGGGCCAGCAGTGACAGCCGTGAGGCCGCTGGTCAGATCGTGCAGGTAGGCTCATGCCGACCTGTTCGCTTCGGACCTCTCACCGGGAGACAGGCTTATTCATGGTATGTGTTCCAGCAACGGCTGAACTGGGAACGAGGTGGCGTCCGCGCAGCCTGGTCCGTACACGACACCGCACCGGTAAGGAGGTGCTCGCCCTGGGAGAACTAGCGCCACAGTCTGCGGTTGAGTGGGCTTCAGCTTAGGGTGCGTCTGTCATAGGCGATGACCGGGGGCGTTGGATCGCTATCTGGCGCGGTGAGACGAACACAGGAAGCGAGCGGATACGTTTTCCCTCCGGTACCGCCATCAGGCGGGGCAACTACCGATAAATCGTAATGAACGTACATAGATTTTGCCATGTGCTCGCCGATGGGGTCGGTGCACACTAGTGGGGAACCAGTAGAAGAGCGCAGATAGGAGGAGAATGGCAATGCTCAGCAAGTGGACATTCCTGGGACTGGGCCTACTAATCGCGATTGTGGCTGTCGTCTCATATGCCTGTGGCGACGACGAGCCGTCGGAGGCGGAGGCTGTGGCGCAACTTTGTGCGGACCTGGATACGCTTCAGTCCGCGGACGCAGCGTTTGACGACATCGGTGCTGACAGTACTGTTGACGAGCTCGACGACGCGAAAGCCGCCTACAGCGATGCTCTCGATGACGTTGTCTCTTCGGCGCAGGATGTTGCGGACGTCAGGACACAGCCCATCGAGGATGCCTACGACGACCTGGATCAGGCGATCAGCGACATCCCGGGCGACGCGACCCTTTTAGAGGGACTCGCCTCTATCGAGCCTCAACTGGCCGCCGTCGATGCCGCATACGCTTCGGCGTTCTCGAGCTTGGACTGCCCCTAAGGAACGGTTCACGACGGAGCAGCAGCGAGCACAACCCTCTTTCCGTGTAGCGCACCGAGGAGTCCTCTCCGGGACGCTGCTGCTCCGCGGCGCGCCTATTCGAAACGTAACGGACGAGCCCTC
>JADFRV010000017.1 GCA_022561095.1 Chloroflexota bacterium
CGGGTGGTTACTCCTTCTTGGCTGGCCTGGGTACACCTTCTATATATCGTTGTTGCTAGGTTCCGGCTTGATTCTCATGAACTTCGAGAGGACGCTCAGGGCCTTCACCGGAAGCATGCAGTGGCAGATTAAGTTCATGGTCCTGGGCATCGGTGGCTTGTTTGCGGTCAATATATACACGAGCAGCCAGGCACTTCTCTTTTCCTCCGTGAATACAACGCTGGACTTGGTAAGTTCCGCTGCGCTCATTGTAGCCGCCGTGTTGGTTATCGTCTCGTTTGTTCGCCTTCGCATACTAAATGTAGATATCTATCTCTCCCAGACCTTCCTTTACAACTCGATCACAGTCATGGTTGTAGGGTTATATCTGTTGGCGGCCAGCGTGCTGGCAACGGTGGTCAATTATCTTGGCGGTAGACAGTCCATCGCCCTTGCCGTCTTCGTTTTGTTCCTTTCGTTCCTGGGCCTAATAATCCTCCTGTTGTCAGATGAGTTGCGACAAAAGGTTAAAAGATTCATCTATCATCATTTCCACCGCCCGCAATATGACTACCGTAATGAGTGGAAGAGGTTCACCCAGCGGACTGTCTCCGTGCTGGATATCAAGAACCTATCTGCCTCAGTAGCAGCAATGGTGTCAGAGACATTCGGCGTATCTTCTGTCACCGTCTATCTGCTAGATGAAACGCAGGAACGGGTTTTGCTAGGTGGATCGACAATCTTTTCTGAGTCCCAGCAGGCAAACAAAATATCAGTCGAGAATGCCCCCGCAGACCTTATTCGCGCTTTGCGGGATCAACAGATGCCGGTTGATTTCGATCGCATAGAAGCTGACTGGGCCAGAGATTTCAAGCGACGCCATCAGGACTTTCTAAGCGAGGCCCAGGTCCGATACTGTGTCCCGTTGATGGCCAACCAGCAGGTGCTGGGGGTAATGACGCTTAATAGTCGGCTAACGAAGGAATCGTTTTCGGTCGAAGACTTCGACCTCCTGAAGATGATTGCCGATCAGGCAGCAGCAAATCTCCTCAATATCAAGCTGTCCGAGGACCTTATACAGGCGAAAAAGATGGAGGCGTTTCAAGCTCTCTCAGCCTTTTTTGTCCACGACCTCAAGAACGTGGCCTCAACGCTGTCTCTAACGATGCAGAATCTACCTGCGCACTTCGACGATCCGGATTTTCGCAAGGATGCTATGTCCACGATCTCAAAAAGCGTAGCGAAGATAAACGACATGTGCAGCCGCCTGTCATTGTTGGGCAAAAGGCCCGAATTGCAAAAAACAAAAGTTGACCTGAACGAATTGGTCACCGAAACGCTTGCCGGCCTGAACGGCTGTATCAAGGCTTCTCTGATCCAGGACACCCACCCACTTCCTGAACTATATATTGACCCGGACGAGATGCAAAAGGTTTTCCTTAACCTGATCTTGAACGCCAACGAAGCGGTGGGAGAGGGTGGTGAAATTCGGGTGACGACCGAGCAGAAGAACGGCTGGGCCCTGACGCTTCTGTCCCTGGACGTCTGCAAGGACGACTCGGTGCGGGAGGCGTTTCGCCAGGCCGGCGAGGTGGACGTGCTGATCAACAACGCCGGCTTCGAGGTCTGGGGGCCGCTGGAGGAGATGGCCGTCGGTGACATCGCCGATCAGTTCGATACCAACGTCTACGGCCCGCTCCGCTGCATCAACGCCGTGCTGCCGGCCATGCGCGAGCGCGGCAGCGGCGTCATCGTCAACGTATCGTCCGTGGGCGGCCGGGTGGCCGCGCCCCTCAACGGCCTCTACTCCGCCTCCAAGTTCGCCCTGGAGGCGCTAAGCGAGTCGCTGCACTATGAGGTCGGCCACTTCGGCGTGCGCGTGCACATCGTCGAGCCCGGCGCCATCGAGACGCCCTTCGCCGACAACCGCCGCCTGGTGGGCGCCGGCGCCGGCGACGAGACGTCGCCCTATCGGCCTCTCATCGGCCAGTGGGAGGAGGCCCAGGGCAGGCTTATTGGCGAGGCGGGCCGTACGCCCGCCGTCGCGGTGGCCGAGGCGATGCTGGAGGCGATCGAGAAGGGCGACAAGCTGCGCTACCCCGTCGGGCCGGACGCCCAGATGGTGCTCATGGCCCGCAGTCAGATGGACGACGAGACGTTCGAGTCAACGATGCGTCAGCAGTTGGGGCTGACCTGGTAGGGCGGACAGTGACTGAGGAGCGCCTGTCGTATACGACTCCGGATTTCTCATCCATGGCTCTGATCACCGTAGACACTCAACGCGACACGCTGGACGGGGGGCCGCTGGAGATTCCGGGGACCAGTGCGATTCTTCCTCGCCTCCAGAGATTGCTTCACACCTTTCGCACACTACGGATGCACGTCGTCCACATGGTGCGACTCTACAAGGAGGACGGCAGCAACGTTGACCTGTGCCGTCGCAGCATGGTCGAAAGTGGAGCAGCGATCCTACGGCCCGATTCCTCGGGCGCTGAACTGGCAGCGGAGCTGTTGCCTGAACCTTCCACCCGGCTCGATGCAGAGCTGCTCCTGTCTGGAGGTACCCAACAGATCGCATCGCGGGAGGTGATCGTCTACAAGCCACGCTGGGGCGCCTTCTACGGCACACCTCTGGAGGCGTACCTTCATGAGATCGGCGTCTCCTCTCTGGCCTTCACCGGCTGCAATTTCCCCAACTGCCCCCGCACTTCGATTTACGAGGCGAGTGAGCGCGACTTTCGAATCGTCCTGGTTGAGGATGCAGTGTCAGGCTTGTACGAGCGTGGCAAAGAGGAGATGGAGAACATCGGGGTCTGCGTGATGAGCGTAGCGGAACTAGAGGAGGAGATCGTTGTGGCAGCAGCGGTCAGCCACACATAGTTCATATGGGAGTAGAGCGCGACCGGTTGGTTGATCGGTAAGGAGGTACAAAATGGAGCGGCGCGTATCGATAACCAAGCTGAAGGCGATGAAGAAGCGCGGCGAGCGCTTCGCCATGCTCACCGCCTACGATTACCCCAGCGCCCGACTGGTTGAGGAGGCCGGCGTACCCATCATCCTCGTCGGCGACACTCTAGGCATGGTCGTCCTCGGCTACGACACCACCATCCCCGTGACGATGGACGAGATGCTGCATCACGTGAAGGCGGTGGTCCGCGGCACGCGAAAGGCGCACGTTGTCGCCGATATGCCGTTCATGAGCTATCAGGCCGGCCCCCAGGACGCCCTGCGCAACGCCGGCCGCATGCTCAAGGAGGGCGGCGCCCAGTCCGTCAAGCTGGAGGGCGGCCGGCGCGTCGCCGATACCGTCAGCCTCCTCGTCTCGTCCGGCATCCCCGTTTTGGGCCACATCGGGTTGACGCCCCAGTCCGTGAACCAGCTCGGCGGCTACAAACTCCAGGGCAAGACACCGGCCGCCGCCGTCAAGCTGATCAACGACGCCGTCGCCCTGGAGCAGGCGGGCGCCTACGCCATCGTTCTGGAGACGATTCCCGCCCAGCTTGGCGAGGTGATCACCCAGAAGGTGAGCGTCCCCACCATCGGCATCGGCGCCGGGCCCCATTGCGACGGCCAGGTGCAGGTGTTCCACGACCTGCTCGGCCTCTTCGATGAGTTCGTCCCCAAGCACGCCAAGCGCTACGCGCAGCTCGGTGAGGTCATCAAGGACGCGGTCGGTCAGTACGTGGCGGAGGTGCAGGACGGCGCCTTCCCCACCGAAAAGGAGAGCTTCTTCGTAGACGAGTCGGCTCTGGCGGAGCTCACGCAGGCCAGATAGGCGACGCACCTCCTTGCTGTACATCGCCCCGACAACCTCTGGGCGACATACACCCTCGGCCTACAATTCCGCTCGTTCTGCCTGCCCGCCTCTGGCGGTAGCCTGTCGAAGGATGAGCGCTGCAGGCCCTCTACTAAAGCCGACCCATGAGAGTCGTCGAGACCGTCGCTGAGATGCGCCAGGCGCGCGCCGCCATGGGCGGCGGCGTCGGCCTCGTACCCACCATGGGCGGCCTGCACGAAGGCCACCTCTCCCTCGTCCGCCGCGCCCGAAGCGCTGACGATCACGTGGTCGTCAGCCTGTTCGTGAACCCCTCCCAGTTCGGCCCCAAGGAGGACTTCGATGCCTACCCGCGCGACCTGGAGCGCGACCTCCGCCTTCTGGAAGCTGAGGATGCGCATGTTGTCTTCGCGCCCTCTGTCGAGGAGATGTACCCGCCCGGCTTCGACGAATGGGTGGAGGTGCGCGGCCCGCTCACCGAGAGGCTGGAAGGCGCCTTCCGGCCGCAGTTCTTCCGTGGCGTCACCACCGTGGTGGCGCGGCTGCTGCGCATCGTCCGGCCGCAGCGGGCCTACTTCGGCGAGAAGGACGCCCAGCAGCTCCGCGTCGTCCGACGCATGGCGGAGGAGCAGCGCCTGCCGGTCGAGATCGTTGGCCTTCCCACGCTGCGGGAGCCGGACGGCCTGGCGATGAGCAGCCGCAACGCCTACCTGACGTCGGAGGAACGGCAGGCGGCGCTGGTGCTGCCCCGCGCGCTGGAGCTGGGCCGCACGATGGTCGAATGCGAAGGAGTCCGAGATGCGGACAGGCTAAAGGAGGCGCTGGCGGACTGCATCCGCCGCGAGCCGCTGGCCCGCATCGACTACGTCGCCGTGACGGACTACGAGACGCTGGAGGAGCTGACCGTCATCGACCGGCCGGCGCTGCTCCTGCTGGCGGTGCGCATCGGCTCCACCCGCCTGATCGACAACGCGTCGCTGATCCCGGGCGGCTCTGAGGCGACGGAGGAGCTGCGGAGGCGCGGCGGCTTCAGCACCTGACCGCCCCCGCGTGGATCGCGAGCGCTACGGTGCCGGCAGCGGGGTGTTCGTGTTCCACATGTCGACGGCCAGCTTCCACGGGCCATCGCTCTCACGCTTCCAGACCACCACGTAATTCCCCCGGTCCGTTTCGGCTTGGCCACCCTCCGGCTCGATCTTCATGGTGTAGGCGCCCACCTCGTACGCCACATCGCCCAGGTACGTGACGTCCACGGTCTCGAGGGTCGCTTCGCTGATACCCATCTGCATTCCGGCCTTGAAAAACGCCTCAATCCCTTGTCTGCCGCGGATCGCTTCGCTGTTGGGCGGAAGGAGCGTCGCGTCATCGGTGTACAGGGCGGCAATTGACGCCGGGTCCCCCCGCTTAATCGCTTCCATCCACTCTCGGTTGGTGTCCTGAACGGCTTGCTGGAGCATTCCGCTACCTCCTTCTGAATCCCGCTGGCCCTAGCTCAGAGAATCGCCGCGATTCTCCACGGCGGCAGCATTGTACGCCCCGCTGTCGACGGAGTCAACGCTGTCAGCCTTTAACTCGCCCCCGCGCCGCGTTGTGCTAAAATACGTCCGAACCCATGGGCGGACATTCGCACTGGTCCACGATCAAGCGCCAGAAGGGCGCCTCCGACGCCAAGCGCGGTCAGCTCTTCACCAAGCTCTCGCGCGAGATCACCGTATCCGCCCGCGAGGGAGGCGGCGATCCGGCGATGAACTCTCGCCTGCGCCTCGCCATCGACAAGGCGCGCGAGAGCAACATGCCCGCCGACACGATCAAGCGCGGCATCGAGCGTGGCGTCGGCGGCGGCGACGCGGCCGCCCTCGTCGAGACGACGTTCGAGGGCTACGGCCCCGGTGGCGTCGCGATCATCATGCAGGTAGTCACCGACAACCGGAACCGCACCGTCTCCGAGATCCGTACCACCCTCGCCCGTAACGGCGGCAGCCTCGGCGAATCCGGCAGCGTCGCCTGGCAGTTCGATAGCGTCGGCTTCATCGCCCTGGACGTGGGCGATGGCGACCCGGAAGAGGTGGCGCTTGCCGCCATCGACGCCGGCGCCGAGGACGTCCGCACGGAGGACGGCCGCCTGGAGGTCTACACCGCGCCCACGGAGCTGGTCAAGGTGCGGCGGGCGCTGGAGGAGGCCGGCCTCTCCGTCTCCACCGCTGAGCTCTCCATGCTGCCCAAGAATACCCTGGCCCTGGACGAACGCTCGGCCGTGCAGGTGCTCCGGCTCCTCGATATCCTGGAAGACCTGGATGACGTCCAGAAGGTGTACTCCAACGCGGACTTCCCCGATTCCGTCCTCATGGAGTACGCCGCAGCTCAGTAGCCCCCAAATGTAGATTACTGGTGGCCGATTGACGGACACAGACGCCCTCATCGTCCTCGGCATAGACCCCGGCATCTCTGTCACCGGCTACGGCCTTATCCGGCTGGAGGGCCGTGACCACACCCCCTTAGACTTCGGCGCGATCCGCTCCTCGGACCGCCTGCCCCGAGGCGAGCGGCTCCTGGCGATACACCGCGGCCTGCTGGAGGTCATCCGACGCTCGCGGCCGCACGAGGTGGCGGTCGAGGACTTCTACGCCGGGCACATGCGCGCCGCCGTCGCCGTGGGGGAAGCGCGGGCGATGGCGCTGCTGGCGGCGGCACAGGCGGAGCTGCCGGTATCCCTGTACAAGCCGCTGGAGGTGAAGCAGTTCGTGACCACCTACGGTCAGGGGAGCAAGGAGCAGGTGCAGGAGATGGTGCGCGCGCTGCTGGGAATGGACGAACCACCAGAGTCCGCCGACGCCGCCGACGCCCTCGCCGTCGCCCTCTGCCATTGCCTCAAGCGCCGCAGCAACCTCCTCGAGGTGTCGTCGTGAGCCCCATCGCCCGCCTCACCGGCGTCGTCGCGGAGCGCGGGCCGGACTGGCTCATCGTGGACGTGAACGGCGTCGGCTACCTGGTGCACGGCCCTGTCACCACTGTCGCCGGCACGAAGATCGGTGCCGAGATCGCCCTCCACACGCACCTGTCCGTGCGCGAGGACGGGATGACGCTGTACGGCTTCGCCTCCGCGGACGAGCGTCGCCTGTTCCAGACGCTTATCGCTGTCAGCGGCGTTGGCCCCAAGGTGGCGCTGGCCTTGCTCTCCATCATGGCCGTCGACGAGCTCTCCTACGCCATCGCATCTGGGAACGCGGCGGCGCTGTCACGGGCGCCCGGCGTGGGCCAAAAGCTGGCGAGCCGCATCGCCCTTGAGCTGCGGGACAAGCTGACGGCGGAGCCCCCGGTGGGGGTCGCGGGCGACTCGTCGGAAGTGGTCGCCGCGCTCATGGGGCTGGGCTACACGCAGGCGGAGGCGACGGAGGCGGTGGCGAAGAGCGAGCTGCCCGCGGACGCGCCCGTGGAGGACAAGGTTCGGCTCGCCCTCAGCTACTTCGGGCGGGCCAGAGGCGTAGGCTAGGGCCAATGGACACAGGCGTTGGAGGGAGTTCATGACCGGCAATAGGGTTCGCGCCGACTGAAGGGAGAGTGACAGATGGACTGTCCCAAGGGCCACGGCGGTATGGAGACCGTGCCCATCAATTCGATTCATATCGACCGCTGCACGAGCTGCGGTGGGACCTGGTACGACGTTGGTGAGCTGCGGCTGCTGAAGGACAAAGAGGCGGGCGGCGACTACTGCTGGATCGACTTCGACCTGTGGAAGGAGAGGCATAGGTTTCGCGCGGAGAAGCAGGAGCGCTACGTGTGTCCCGGGGATGGCGACCCAATGACGACGGTGCATTATGGCGAATCTCCCGTTGCCGTGGACATATGCTCCAAGTGCAGAGGCGTGTGGCTTGACGCCGACGAGTACGAGCGCATCGTGGCCGACCTGGAAGAGATGGTGAACTCGCGCTCCGCCGGCGACTACCTCAAGGATGTCCGCGATGAGTTCTTAGGGATATTCACGGGCCCCGAGAGTCCGGTCTCGGAGCTGAAGGACCTGGGCCGCGTCCTCTACCTGCTTCAGCTGAGATTCGTCGTCGAACATCCCAGCCTGCGCGCCTTCTTGAGCGCCCTTCCCCGTTTCTAGGTTGGCAGAACCCGCAACCGTATCGTCAGCGCCGCCCGCTTCCGCGGCGTCGGCGCACCGTTGGCGGCGCCCCGCTCGCCCGCCGCCGGCGTCATGCTCACCCCGCACACGTCATCCTGAGCGCCAGCGACGCTCGCAGACGGCGACACGCCCGCTCGCGAAGGGATCTGGGGCATGGCGCTGTGGTGGGTCACACGGCCCCTCTGCGGGAGCGCCAAGAGCGCCATTGCCCAGCAGCTGGCGCCTGCGTCATAGGGCCTGGTTGACAGGTTGTGAGGATTCAGCGCAGAATGCTTTCGCATGGGGAGCCCAAGGGGGTTGCAGAGGGCCATGGATTCAGCTTGATACGTGAACCTCCGCGTGGCGGATTGGAGAAGTGAGGTCTAGATGCCAGTGCAACTTGATGTCCTGATAATTGGCGGTGGAGCGCAAGGGTTGTGGCTGCTTCGGCATCTCAACGCTAAGAAGTTCAAGACCCTACTCTTGGAGAAGGGCGAGCTTGGCGGAGGCCAGACTTGCCATTCTCATGGATTGATCCACCGAGGCCATTACTACCGGGACGTGGATATGCTCGTGGACCTAAATGCTGCAGCGTCGTTTTGGGAGTCCCTGCTGGGAACAACTGGATTGCGCAAGCTCAACAATCGGCCGGCGATAGCCGGATTCGGCCAGGTTGGGAGAGCCGTTGTAAGCCATCACATGAACTTATGGGAGCAGGCTGGGCTGATCTTCGAAGAGAAAGACGAAGACGAATTCCCTGGTGTGCTGGCTGGCGGGCGGGTCAAGACGATTTTTGCGACCCGCGAATTCTCTCTGAACACGAAGGACGTAGTCGAAAAATTGAGCGGAGACCTTCGGCACCTCATCTACCGTCTCGATCAACGGCAAAGGAACCCAAGGATACATGTGAACGACGGAGCGGTAACGAGGGTTGATGCCGTAATTGGGAGACGTCGAGTGGAGCTCGACCCCCAGGTGGTGGTTATGTGCGCGGGCGCAGGGAACAAGGACCTGCTCGATGAGCTAGATTTGGGGATGCAGCTCGGAGAACCAGTGCAGGTTAGGCGGAAGAATCACATGTTGCTCGTTAAAGGACAGCTTCCGGAGCTTACGGCCGTATTTCCTGAACCTGGGATGCTATTAGGCCTGTTCATCTGCACTCGCTCCACCGCTAACGAGAAAGTTTGGCTAGTATCTGACCACAGAGGCAGCGGAGATATTGATTTCGAAGAAGATCCGGATCCTGATCCGTCAGGTGAGTGGATCCAAGTTATCGTGGATTCGCTCCACGACCTCGCACCGGGTCTATCTCGCCTGAGGTTGCAATGGAGTGTGTATACGGGACTAACCTCAGAGCGCAATTTCGGCGGTCGGAAGCACCAGGACGACTATTTCATCGAGTCGTTTGGTTTGAGGAATGCGCTGGTAATATGGCCAACGAAGTTGACACTCACCCCACTGGCCAGCCAGGTTGCCGTTAGGATTGTGCGAACGCTCATCGATACACCCGCCGGACGAAATTTATCAGGATATAGAGGTATAGTGAGGCAACAACCCGCGGTGGCGAAAGAGACTTGGGAGATGCGCCCCTTTAGAAATGCCACAGCGGTTAAGACGAAGTGGATGTCTGGTCCCGAGTTCCAAAAGACATACGGGAAATTCGATATTATGCTAAAATAGGTATGCTATACGCAGCACGTTATTGGCGTGGTTGGAGGAACGACCAATGAAGGGTCAAGCGTTTGAAGACTTCACCGAAGAGTTAGCGGAACAGCTTCGAAGTAATGTCGTCGATGACAGGAGGAACGCCTTTACGGATTTGAGCAGGTTAGGCGTTACTACCCGTCGCACGATCCGTCCGCGCGGTACGATCACGAGATCCGCTCAAAGGTTGACGAACTCACAGACCCTGAAATTTATCATCGAGGTCGCCACCGAGGATCCCGACACCGAGGTGAGGCTCGGAGCCATAAGTGCTGCGGGTGAGTGGGGCGGCGAAAACTCTGCGAAGGTGTTCTCTGAGACGCTCCGAGCTTCGAACACTGAAGAGGAGCTCCGCCTAGCTGCCGTGTCCGCTCTTGGGACGATCGGGGGACCGCGCTCTGTGGTGGGGCTATTGTATGGTGTTGAGAACGACGAGTCCGAAAATGTGAAGTTGGCTTCCCTCACGGCGCTGAGTGAGCTCGCTCAGCAGGAGCTGCTGGTGAGTAAAGAAGCCGAAGGCTTCGATCCATTGATATCTTCCCCTGTTCCGACGGAGTTAGCGCCTGACCCGAGCGGGGCAAAGGCTATCAATAAGATTTCAGATGCCCTACAAGCGGTGCGCGACAAAGGGCAGAGCCGCTATCTCAGGATAAAGGCGGATGACGCGCTCCACCATCTTACAGCCCTGGCGGATATTTCAAAAACGTAGGACTCTCGGCAGCCAGCGCATCCCTGGCCACGGGGCAAGACGCAGCATGGCCTGCGGCAAACTCGCGTCGCTTGTCATTTGGGGCGACGGCGAGCGCTATGTCATATTCGACTCAAGCGCGGTCAACAGCCGATAACTGTACGCATTTCGCTCAGGGGATAGCTAGCTGACGGGCAGCGCTAAGGGCTGGGTGTTTGGGAAGCAGATGCTCTACCACTAGCCCACCCGCTCCCATCTGCCACCTCCCCCTTCGCCCTCTCCCCCGCATCCGCTACCATAGCCACGGAGCCCTCGCACCTAAACAACGGGCCGCCAGCCCCTGTCCCCTGTGCCGTTTACCCCTTGACACCCCGGCCGCGCCACGGCTCCCTATCTGACACCCTTGCCCCGCAACCCAAAATTACCAAACAAACTCCCCTCCCCTATCTGAAACCCGCCCCGGACGCACCTTTCGCGGCAGACCAAACCCCACGTTAGGCCGCAGGCCCCCTCAACCGCTACAATGGAACCCACCATGACCACCACCTCCACCCAACCCTTCCGCCTCGTCGCCGACTACCAGATGACCGGCGACCAGCCCCAGGCCGTCGATAAGCTGACGGAAGGGCTGCAGTCCGGCCAGAAGCACCAGACCCTCCTCGGCGTCACCGGCAGCGGCAAGACCTTCAACATGGCCAACGTCATCGCCCGCTATGGCCGCCCCACCATCGTCATCTCCCCCAACAAGACCCTCGCCGCCCAGCTCTACTCCGAGTTCCGCGAGTTCTTCCCCGACAACGCCGTCGAGTACTTCGTCTCCTACTACGACTACTACCAGCCCGAAGCCTACATCCCCCGCACCGACACCTACATCGCCAAGGACGCCGACATCAACGAGGAGATCGACAAGCTCCGCCACGCCGCCACCCGCACCCTCTTCGAGCGCCGAGACGTCGTCATCGTCGCCTCCGTCTCCTGCATCTACGGCCTCGGCGAGCCCTCCGAGTACTACAGCTTCGTCCTCGGCTTCAAGAAGGGCGAAACCTCCAACCGGCAGCGCTCCCTGCGCAAGCTTGTCGACATGCAGTACGAGCGGAACGACCAGAACCTGCTGCGAGGTCGCTTCCGCCTGCGCGGCGACAGCCTCACCATCCTCCCCGCCTACGAGGAGCTGGCCGTCCGCGTCGACTTCTGGGGCGACCAGGTGGAGCGCATCCTCCAGATGGACCCCCTCACCGGCGAGGTGCTGAGCGAGATGGACTCCGTCGACATCTACCCCGCGAAGCACTTCGTCACCTCCGAGGAGAAGCTCGAGCCCGCCATCGTTGACATCGAGGCGGAGCTCGCCGAGCGCCACGAGTGGTTCCTCCAGCGGGGCAAGCACCTGGAGGCCCAACGGCTGCAGGAGCGCACCCGCTACGACATCGAGTGCCTGCGGGAGCAGGGGTACTGCTCCGGCATCGAGAACTACTCGCGGCCCCTGGCGCGGCGGCCGCCCGGCAGCACCCCCTGGACCCTGCTCGACTACTTCCCCGACGACTTCCTCATGTTCATCGACGAGTCGCACATGGCCGTGCCCCAGATCCGCGGCATGTACAAAGGCGATATCGCCCGCAAGCAGACGCTGGTGGACTTCGGCTTCCGCCTCCCCTCGGCGCTGGACAACCGGCCGTTGGACTTCCAGGAGTTCCTGTCGCACATCAACCAGGTCGTGTACGTCTCGGCTACGCCCGGCCCGTGGGAGTACGAGCACAGCGAGCAGGTCGTCGAGCAGATCATCCGCCCCACCGGCCTGCTCGACCCCGTGGTGGAGGTGCGGCCGACGAAGGGTCAGGTGGACGACCTCATCGATGAGATCAGGGCCCGGGTGGACCTCGGCGAGCGGGTCTTGGTGACCACACTCACCAAGAAGATGGCCGAAGACATGGCCGACTACCTGACGGAGATGGGCGTAAAGACCCAGTATCTGCACTCGGAGATACAGACCTTCGAACGGGTGGAGATCCTGCGCGACCTCCGACTGGGCGTGTACGACGTGGTGGTTGGCATCAACCTGCTGCGAGAGGGGCTGGACCTGCCGGAGGTCAGCCTGGTGGCGATTCTGGACGCCGATAAAGAGGGCTACCTGCGCTCCCAGTGGTCGCTGATCCAGACTATGGGGCGGGCCGCCCGCCACGTCAGCGGCAGGGTCATCATGTACGCCGATAGGGTGACCGACTCTATGCGCCGTGCCATCGATGAGACGGATCGCAGACGCGGCATCCAGTCGGAGTTCAATCGCGACCATGGAATCGAGCCGGAGGGGATACGCAAGGCGATACGCGACATAACGGACAGGGTGAAGCAGGTGGCCGAGGAGAGCCCCGCCTACGTCACCGGCCCCATCCCCAAGGATGAGATCGCGCGGCTGATCAAGGATATGGAGAAGCAGATGAAGGAGGCCGCGAAGAACCTGGAGTTCGAGAAGGCGGCGCTGGTGCGGGACCGGATTGTGGATCTGCGGCGGGAGCTTGTGGGGGATGAGGAGGGGCTGGCCATCATCTCGGAGATGCGTCGCAGCTCCTACGCGCGGCCACGTCGGCGGCGATAGGGATTGAAGAAGAGCCCCCGAGATGGGGGCTCTTCCGTTCTCGCTTAATCCCGCTCCCGATCCTATCCGCCGGCGGATTACCCGCTCGATAGGCTGGACCGTTCCGGTCATTCAGCCTGATGTTACGGACCGGGAAGCGTTGCTTCTCCCCGCACACCCGTTACGGGGGGCTTGCGGACTCCACCTGGAGCACCGCGAATAGAGCATGAACCCTTATCACGCGGTTATCACCTCCAGCCGTTTTGGTCTCACCTAAAATATAGCACTGCTCCATAGGATGTCAACATTGTGTCAGGAGGCGCAAGTAGGGAGCCCAGTTCAGCTTCGGTTCAGCTTTGGACGGCGCTACTCAGTCTGCTCCATGTCGTCCGTGTGGGCGACGAGCACCTGCCGCGACTGGCCCCCTTCCGCTTCGCTCACGATCCCATCCTCCTCCAGCAGATCGATGAGGCGGGCGGCGCGCGGGTAGCCGATGCGCAGCCGGCGCTGAAGGAGCGAGGTGGAGATACGCGAGTGCTGTATCGCCAGCTCCTTGGCGGCCTCGTACATCGGGTCCTCCGTCTCTTCGCGCTCCATCTCCTCGCCGCCGTCCTCCTCCTTCGCCTCGGCGATGAGATTGTCCATGGCGTCCGGCTTGAGGTGGCGGAACCGGTCGTTTCCCCACCAGGCGACGATGCGGTCCAGCTCTGCGTCTGAGACGAAGGAGCCCTGGAGACGCTTCGGCTTGGAGGCGTCGGTTGGCATGAACAGCATGTCGCCCCGGCCCAGCAGCTTCTCGGCGCCGCCTCCGTCCAGGATCGTTCGCGAGTCGACCTGCGAGGCGACAGCGAAAGCGATTCGTGTGGGGAAGTTCGCCTTGATGAGGCCGGTGACAACGTCCACTGACGGCCGCTGGGTGGCGATTACCAGGTGGATGCCCGTGGCGCGGGCGAGCTGGGCCAGGCGGCATATCTGCCGCTCCACCTGGAACGGCGCCGCCATCATCAGGTCGGCCAGCTCGTCGATGATTACCACCCAGTAGGGGAGCTTGTGGGTGGCGCGAGGGCTCTTGTTGAACGCCTCGATGTTGCGCACGCCAATGGAGGCGAAGCGGCGGTAGCGGCTGTCCATCTCGTGAATGATCGCCTGTAGAGTCCCTACCACTTCCTCGATCTCTATGATTATCTTGGAGAAAGCCAGGTGGGGGATGCCCGCGAGGTTGGCCAGCTCCACCCGCTTGGGGTCGATAAGCACGAAGCGCACGTCCTCCGGCGTGTTGTGCATGAGCAGGCAGCCGATTATGGAGTTGATGCAAACGCTCTTGCCGCTGCCGGTGGCACCCGCAATGAGCAGATGCGGCATCTTGGCGAGGTCGGTCGCGACCGGTTCCCCCGATACCCCCTTGCCCAGGGCGAGGCCCAGGTGGGAACGGCCGGACACTCGCCGGAAGGCGGTACTCTCGATGACGCTGCGCATCGTCACCAGTGACGTGCTGTGGTTCGGTACCTCAATGCCTATGACCGGCCGGCCGGGCACCGGCGCCTCGATGCGGATGGCAGGCGCCGCCAGGGCCAGCGTCAGATCGTTGGCCAGGGCGGTGATGCGGTTCACCCGTACCCGGGTCCGGGAGACGACCTCGGTACGGTACTGGGGCTTGCCGTCTTTGTCGTAAACCGGCTTGCCCTTTTCGTCTCGGGCGATGACGGTGCGTGTCTTCGTCTCCCATCCAGGCTCGACGCCAAACTGGGTGACGGTGGGACCCTGACTGACGCTGACCACGCGGGCGTTGACGCCGAACGAGGCAAGCGTGTCAACGATGAGCTGGGCGCGCGCCTCGTTGTCAACGGGTCGCAGCTCCTCCTCACTGGTCTCCGTCAGGAGGTCGATGGGCGGCAGCTCCCAGCCGCTGCCAGAGGGGCGCCCCATCGGCAGGGCGCGCTGGTAGGAGGAAGGCTTCTCTTCCGGGGCAGAGGTGACGATAACCGAATCCTCGTCCTCCTCGCTGGATGCAGACGCTGGCTCCTCCTCCTGCTCCTCCGCCTCGGATTCGGCTTCGGTGACGGTTGGGGATGCGGGCTCGGCCTCTTTCATCGCTTGCGGCGGTTCGGTCCACTCCTCATCCAGGGTAGGGACGTAGGGCTCAGCTTCGGAATCGCCTTCCTCTTCGTCGGCGCCCTCAGGAAGGAACGCCGTGAAGAACGACCGCAGCGCCTCCCCAGCGCGCTGGGGTAGCCCTAGCGAGGCGAGCCCGCGCAGGAGAGCCAGGCCGGCTCGTCCTGCCGCCCGGGCGGCAGGGGGCCAGAGCAGGCCCGCGCCGGTCAGTGTAATCGCGGTCCAGGCGAGGACGCCTAGGGCGCTCCCTGCGAATAAGCGGCCCAGATCGCCGCCGGCGCTCACATCCCCGAAGGAGACATCACTTACGTTCCATCCGGGATTGAACAGGCCTAGTACACCGAAGGCGGAGAGCAGCATCAAGTGGAGTCCGCACCAGATGCGCAGGAAGGTGCGGTTGAGGGTCAGGCTGCCTCTTAGCGCCGTCCCAGCGTCAAGCACGATCGCGATGAGCAGCAGCGCTAGGCCGATACCGAACAGGGTCAGGACCGTCTCGAAGGCGTCCACGACGAGAGGGGCAAGCCAGATCATGGAGATACTTACGCCCAGCACGGCGGGGATCGCCAGCCAGGGTGTGGAGGGTAAGCTGGGCAGGCGTGGGCCGGACCGAGACGGCGGGCGGCGCCGCGGCGTCGTCCGGCGGGGCCGGTAGCTCGTGGCGCGTGTCTTGGGACGGGAGCGGGTCTTTACGGGCATATGGTTCGGGCTACACCTCGACGCTCAAAGGTAGGACCATCGGGCGGCGGCGTGTCTCGTCGTACAGGAAGCGGGATAGAGCATCGTGGACGCGGGTGTTGAAGTCGCCCCTGCCGGCGACGTGCTCCGCGCCGGCGAGCGACTCTAGGATGACCTCGCCTGCTCTTTCCATAAGGCTGTCCGACATATCCGCCTCGATAAACCCCCTAGATACAACGTCGGGGAGGCCGATAGGTTTACCCGTATGCTTGTCGATGGATACTATGGCGACGATAACGCCGTCGGCGGCCAGGTGCTGGCGGTCGCGTATGACCACCCGGTCAACCCCTACCGCCAGCCCGTCGACGTAGACGTAGTCGGCTGGCGCGCGGCCCACCACCTTGGCGCCCGAGGCATCGATCTCCAGAATATCGCCGTCCTCCAGTACGAATGCGTTCTCCTCCGCCACCCCCATCGCCCGGGCCAGGCCAGCGTGCATCACCAGATGGCGGTACTCCCCGTGGATGGGGACGAAGTGATGTGGCTGCACAAGGCTCAGCATGATCTTGAGCTCCTCCTGGGCGGCGTGGCCGTGCACGTGCACGTTAGCGATGCGGCTGTAAAGGACGCGTGCGCCCAGCCGGTACAGGTTATCGATGGTGTGGTTGATGAGCAGCTCGTTTCCGGGGATGGGTGAGGATGATAGGACGACGGTGTCTCCCTCCACGATCTCAATGTGGCGATGGTCACGGTTGGCCATGCGCGCGAGTGCGGAGGTTGGCTCGCCCTGGGCGCCGGTGGTGATTATGGTGATCTGTTCCGGCGGCAGGCCGCGCATCTTCTCCAGGGGAACGAGGATGTCTTCAGGGGCCTCCAGGTACTTCTGTTTCAGGGCCATCTTTACGTTGTCCATCATGCTGCGGCCGGTGACGAATACGTGCCGCCCGTTCGCGTAGGAAGCGTCGATTATCTGCTGCACGCGGGAGATGAGCGAGGCGAATGTGGCGATAATCACCCGCCCAGAGGAGTGGGCCGTGATCTCGTCCAGCGCATCGCCGACCACGTATTCGGAAGGGGTATAGCCGGGCGTCTCAGCGTACGTGGAGTCGGAGAGCAGCAGCATCACGCCCTCTCGCCCCAGCTCCGCGATACGGAGTAGATCGGTTGGCTCGCCCATGATAGGCGTGTGGTCCAGCTTGAAGTCGCCGGTGTGGAAGATGTTACCCGCGGGGGTGCGGATCGCCAACCCGGCGGAGTCCGGGATGCTGTGGGTCACGCGCACCCACTCCACTGTGAACTTGCCCAGGCGGACGGTCTGGCCCATCTTGACCATATGCAGGTCCGCCTCCTTGTCCAGCTTGTGTTCATGGAGCTTGACAGAGATCAGCCCGTGAGTGAGGCGGGAGCAGTAGATGGGAGGCAGCTTGCCGTTGGGAAGGCGGAGCTGGGGTAGCACGTAGGGCAGGGCGCCAGTATGATCCTCGTGGCCGTGAGTGATGACGATGCCGCGCAGCTTACCGATGCGGTTGGCCACGTAGGAGACGTCCGGAATGACCAAGTCCACACCCAGCATATCCGCCTCGGGGAACATGAGGCCGGCATCGACGAGAATGAGGTCATCGCCCAGTTCGAAGACCATCATGTTCTTGCCGATCTCTCCCAGCCCCCCTAGGGGGATAACGCGGAGCTTATCAGCCATGGTCAGAAGAGGCGAATCTGTTCTGGCTCAGGCTCCGGAGCGGCCTGCTCAGGGGGCGCCTCGCGGGCCCTGTCAATCACTGCTGGGATCTTCTTGAAGTCCTCTTCAATCACCTTGCGCATGTTCCCGGCGTGAAGGGCCGCCGCCGGATGGTACATGGGGATGAAGTAGATGCCGTCCTTCACTTGCACCTGGCCGTGCGCCTTGCTGATCTTGTCGCCAGGGGAGAACCAGGCTAGCGAGTAGCGGCCCAGGCTGACGATGACCTTGGGCCTAATGAGCTCGATCTGCCGTTCGAGATACTTCCGACAGGCCTCGATCTCGCCCGGGAGCGGGTCGCGGTTGTTGGGCGGTCGGCACTTTACGACGTTGGTGATGAACACCTGGTCCCGCCGTAAGCCTATGGAGGCGAGGAGCTCCTCCAAGAACTTCCCGGCTGGACCTACGAAGGGTCGAGATTGCTGGTCCTCGTAGAAACCCGGCCCCTCGCCCACGAACAGTATTTCGGCGTCAGGGGGGCCTTCACCGGGAACGGCGTTGGTGCGGGTGCGGCAGAGGTCGCAGTCAGGGCAGGAAGCGATTCGCTGGTGTAGCTCTTGGAGATCGCTCATGCGTCGTGGGGATGATAGCACCGCCGCCAGAAGGGGTCAATCGGATCCATCCTTGATAGCATCCCCTGTTTGTACTTTTCCCATGGGTGGGATCATGCCCTATAAGGGTGTGACTTCACTCCATGTGGATGTTGCAGCCCTCAGGCTGCGGTTCTGTATCCACTTATCGCCCCCGTTGCGCGAAAGCATGAGCGAATGGAACGCCTATAACCTACCGCCTGGGTTGCACGAACACGGCGAGGATGATACCCAGGAAGTAGAGGACGATAATTGGGCCGGCTACGAGCGATTGGGTAACTGGGTCGATTGTGGGGGTAACGATGGCGGCGATGACGAAGGCACCGACAATCGCGAAGCGCCACCAGCGCAGAAGCTGGCGGGCGCTGACGATGCCGAAGCGGGCCAGGTACATCACCACCAGCGGCGTCTGGAAGGTCACGCCCGTCCAGAACAGCAGCCGGGTGACGAAGTCCACGTAGCTGCCGACCCTGATGTTAGGCTTGGCGATATCGCCACCGCCGAAGTCCAGCAGAAAGCCTAGGGCCGGCGGCAGGGCGATGTAGTAGGCGAAGGCCACCCCGCCCAGGAAAAGCACGAACGTCCCCGCCACCGTCGCGTACAGCCAGCGCGTCTCGTTGGAGCTGAGGCCGGGTGAGACGAAGCGGAGCCCCTGGTAAACGATCATCGGCATGCCCAGGATCAAGCCGCCCAGCAGCGAGACGCGGAAGTAGGTCACGAACAGCTCAAACGGCTCGATAAACTGGAGCTCGAAGTTTTCGCTGCGCGCTTCGGCGGGCTTTTTCAGGAAAGTGATGATGTCGTTGCCGAAGAACAAGGACACGCCGAGGCCGATGACCACGAACGCTGCCGAGATGAACAGGCGGAAGCGGAGCTCCTCTATGTGCTCCAACACCGTCAGGTAGCGTTCGCCGGGCTGCTCCTTTGGCGCTTCGCCTGGGGGTTCCGGAGGCGCAACGCGGCTCATGTCTGCTCTGCGCTGACGGGCGAAGGGAGGGGTGCGGCGCTAGGAGCCGTCATCGGATGAAGCCTCCTGCCCATTGGCAGGAGGACGCTTCTCAGGCGCCGGCTCCGCGCTGGACTCGATGATCGCCGGCACCTCGCGGACAGTGCGATCCACCTCACGGGTGATGGAATCTACGTCCTTGACCGCGGTCTCCCGCACCTCTTCGAGCTCCTTGCGTATCTGCTCATACTCTCGGGTCAACTCGTCGAGTTCACTTCGCATCTGGGTGGTGACATCCGTGGCGTAACCGCGCATCTGTCGGATCACGCGGGCGATCTGGGCGGCGAACTCGGGCAGACGCTTGGGGCCGACGACGATAACGGCGACGACCAGTACGAGGATGATCTCCGGCAGGCCGATTCCCAGAACGTCCATAATAGTTCGCCTCTTTAAGGCGCTGATCTCATTATACGGGAGAAGAAAAGGCCCCACCTTTGGTGAGGCCGTGAGGATAGCGGCGAGGTGGCCTTCTCCTAGGCTTCGTCCTCGGCGATGTCCCGCTCGATGATATAGTTGACAGCGTCCTGCACGGTGGCGAGCTTCTCGGCATCCTCGTCTGAGATCTCCATACTCTTTCCCTTGTCGCTGAACTCCTCCTCCATCGCCATGATCAGCTCCACCAGGTCCAGCGAGTCGGCATTCAGGTCGTCAACGAAGGACGTCTGAAGCGCTACCTCGCTCTCCTCCACGCCCAGTTGCTCCACTATGATCTTGCGTACCCGCTCAAAGACGGTTGCCAAATGTTACCTCCTTGTGCCCGTCGCAGCGACGGAACCGAGAACTCCGTTGACGAATTTCGGCGAAGCTTCGCCGCCGAACTCTTTGGCCAGTTCGATGGCTTCGTTGATAGCTGCGCGCATCGGCACCCTATTATCTATGACGATCTCGTAGATGGCAAGTCTGAGGATGTTGCGGTCCACGGCGGCCACCTGCTCCAGAGGCCAAGCGGGGGCGTTCTTGCGGATCACCTCATCCAACCGTTCGTAGTTCTCCATGACCCCGCGGACGAGGTGGCGGGCGAACTCCGCGGCGTCATCGGGCAGGGAATGCTCTTCAAGCTGGCGCTCCAGGATATGGTCTGGAGAGTGATCCACAGAATCGACCTCGAACAGCGTCTTGAGGGCTGCGATGCGGGCCTTGCGCCTCTTGCCGGGCATCGCTAGTTCCCCAGCCCCCCGTCAACCGCCAGCAGCTGACCGCTGATGTAGGAGGCCTCCTCCGAGGCGAGGAAGGCGACGCAGGCCGCGATATCCTCCGGCTTGCCCAGCCGTCCCACGAAGATGCGCTCCATCGCCATATCGACGACCTGCTGCGGTATGGCTTCCGTCAGTTCGGTTCTCACCAGGCCGGGCGCGACGACGTTGGCGGTGATGCTGCGGGAGCCCATCTCGCGGGCGACGGCCTTGGTGAAACCGATGAGTCCGGCCTTGGCCGCCGCGTAGTTGGCTTGGCCCGCGTTGCCGGCGATGCCGGACACGCTGCCGATGTTCACTATGCGGCCCCAGCGCTGCTTCAACATGTAGCGCAGCGCCGCTTTGGTGCAGAGGAAGACCGCGCGCAGGTTCGTCGCCATCACCTCGTCCCAGTCCTCAACTGACATGCGGAGGAGCAGCGTATCGCGGTTGAAGCCGGCGTTGTTTACCAGGATGTCCAGTCGGCCAAACGCCTCCTGGGTCATGTCAACGACTCGCTCCGCCTGTTCGGGCACACTGATATCGCCCTGGAGTAGAACGGCTTGGCCCTCATAGGAGCGGATCGTCTCCTGGACTTCCTTGGCCGCATCTTCGTTGCTGAGGTAGTTCACGGCGATGGACGCGCCCTGACGCGCCAACTGGAGGGCGATGGCGCGTCCTATGCCGCGGGAGGAACCGGTGATCAGGGCGGCGCGGCCTGTGAGGTCAAACATTGCGTAGCGCTTCCAGGGAGTCCACGCTGTCCAGATTCAGGGCGGTCAGGCCGGGCCCAGCCCGTTTGACGAGCCCGCTGAGGACGCGCCCGGGGCCGATCTCCATGAACGTGGTGACATCGGCTGAAGTCATCTTCATCATGGACTGGTGCCAGAGCACAGGGCGGATGATCTGCTGGCGCAGCTCCTCACGGACGGCGGTGGCGCTGGTCAGGGGCTCGCCGCTGGTGTTTGCGATAACGGGGATCGATGGATCATGAATGGGGCAGGCGTCTACGGTGGCGGCGAACTCCTCCGCTGCTGGCGCCATGAGGGATGTGTGGAACGCGCCGGAGACGTTGACCGCAAGGGCGCGTCCGCCGCGCTCCTTCGCCAGTCGCGACGCCTCCTCCACCGCAGCGACCGGGCCGCCGACCACCACCTGCGAGGGCGAGTTATAGTTGCAGAGCTCCACGCCGGAGCCGCGGTAGACCTCGTCCAGCGCC